>JAPXRK010000065.1:0-7653 GCA_033813575.1 Synergistales bacterium | reverse complement strand
CCAGGGAGAGGAGTCCCTGGGCCGCCATGGCCATGGTGAGCCCTATGGTGGCGGAGCTGGCCTGGACCACCATGGTGACCGCCGTTCCGACGAGAACCCCGAGCAAGGGGTTGGAGCCGAAGGCCAAGAAGAGGTCTTTCCTGTCCCGGAGAAAGGACATGGAGGCTTCCATGGTCTGCATGCCCAGGAACAGGAGGCCGAAGCCCACCATCCCGTTGCCGATGTACCTCTGCCGCTTGGTCCTACCGAAGAGGACGAGAAGCACCCCGATGCCGATCACGGGGAGGGCGAAGTCCTTGATCTTGAAGGCCACGATCTGGGCGGTCACGGTGGTTCCGATGTTGGCCCCCATGATGACCCCGACGGCCTGTTTCAGGGTCATGAGCCCCGCGTGGACGAAGCTCACCGTCATGACCGTGGTGCCGCTGCTGCTCTGAATGAGCATGGCCACAAGAGCGCCGATGAAAACCCCGCGGATGGGGGTTTTCGTCAGGGAGCCGATGAGCTGCCGCATCTTGTCTCCGGCGAGGTACTGGAGCGCCTCGCTCATCAGCTTGATTCCGAAAAGGAAAAGTCCTACGCCGCCGAGAATCTGAAACGCACTGCCCCACGTCACAACAACATCCCCCGCCCCTTTATCGTTTCGTAACGGTTACGCGCCGGGCGGGCCGCAGAGCAGCCGCTTCCCCAGCGACGAAAAGAGGAAACCGTCTCCTCATTCACCCTTCATCAGATTTTCCAGCTCGTCGGGGGTGACGATCTCCTCTTCTTCATCAGGCAGAAAGTCCCTGTTCCGCTTCGCGATCTCTTCGGCAATGAGCTTCGCTTCCTCGAACTGGATTTTTTCTTCCTCCATGAGGGATCCTCCTTTCCCTTCCCTGCCGGGCCTGGTCAAAACTCTCCATCCTTCGTCCCGCTGTTCCTCCCGCTGCGGTCCGAACAGGCCGACCGTCGTGCCGGAGACTTGAACGGCCTTTTTCAGAAACAGGGTCACCGCCTCGAAAGGCAGTCCTGCGTCCGCAGCGGCCTGGGTGACTTCGTCGCCGGTCTTTCGCCAGAAGACGTCCTCCCTGCGCCGGGAAACAAACGGTTTCCGCGCTTCGAGCCTGAACACCAGCACTTCTCCATCCCGTGGCTCTCCTTCTCCTGCCGCAACCCGAAACTCGGCCAAGAGAACACCTCCTTCTTCTTTCGGCAGTATCTTATCACGTTTTCCCCTCCCCGTTTTGTGGTACCATGAGAACCGGAAAAAAAAACAGGCCCGTTTTCCCGGGCGGAAGGAGACAGCCCCTGGACACTTTTTCATATTATCCGTGGCAGCTCAGGGCCTACCGGGCCATCCGTGGAAAGAATGCCGTTCTCTCTGCCCCCACGGGGTCGGGAAAGACGCTTGTGGCCTACCTCTGGGCCGGAATTCTCGACGAGGAGGGATTTCCGGCGTACCCCGAAGGAGGCAGGATCATCTTCACCGCTCCCATCAAGGCCCTGAGCAACGAACGGTACCTCGATCTCAGGAAGATGGGATTCGATGTCGGCATCGAGACCGGGGACTTCAAGAAAAACGAAGGGGCCTCCATTATCTGCTGCACCCAGGAAATCTATTCCCTGAAGTATGCCTTCGTCCCGGGCCAGAAGCTCATCGTGGACGAATTCCATTACATCTTCGACGATCCGGACCGTGCCAGGGCCTATATCGACGGCATCCGGGACACGGACCCCGCCACCTCGATCCTCGTCATGTCGGCGACCCTCGGAGGCGCCTCCTCTGTGGCGGACTACCTCGGAGGGGTGACGGGACGGAAGTTTACCCTGTACGAAAACACCCGCCGGGAGACGGAGCTGATCTACATCCCGGCAAAACCGGCAAAGATCGACAGGCTGAAGGATGCCCTGGTCTTTCTCTTCTCCCAGAAAGGGGCAGTGGAGCTTGCCTTCCTGACTTCAAAGCACCGGAAGAGAATTTCCGCAGGGCAGAGGGACCGGCTCCAGGAGATCGCGTCCATTCTCGAGGTGCCGAAGATCCAGCCGCCCCTTTTCAACGGGGTCGGCATTTACCACGGAGGAATGCTTCCCAAGGAAAAGCTGCTGGTGGAACGGGCCTTCCGGGAGCGGATCCTGGACGTGGTGTGCGGCACCAACGCCCTTGCCCTGGGGGTGAACCTTCCAGCCGAGACCGTGGTTTTCGCCCAGCTCGTCCACTACCATTCCGACCGGCCCATCTCCAGGAACGAGTTCTCCCAGATGTCAGGAAGGGCGGGACGGAAGGGACTCTTCGATCCCGGTTACGTGACCTGGCTTCTCAATTCCCCCTTCGAGAGAAGAGGTTTTTCCACGGGCGATATATTCCGGGAACTGGTGGACGCTTCCCCCGAACCTGCTTCGGTAATCCTTCGGCCCTCCTTCGGCAGGCTCCTTCGGAAGCAGGTGCTTCCCGAGGCTGAAGCGGAGTATATCGCGGAGTTCTCCTGGCCGAAAGGAGACCCCTGTCTCATGGAGCATATTCTGCGCTCAGGGATGAACCGGATCGACCGGGCGGTGAGAAAGCTGGTGGGGGGGCACGAGAAGAAGAAGTTCCGGAAGCTGCTTGCGGCTCTTTGGTACGATGAAATGGACATCGAGGAGAACCTGGAGATGGCCTACCTGTTCTTCACCGAGGAGATGCCCGGAGCCATCATGGCGGCCCAGGTCGTCCTCCCCTTCGAACGGAACTACCTTCAGGCCCTGCTGAAGGTGAAGCGGTACGCCAACCGCCTGCCGAAAGGATACGCCTTCCGGTCCATGAAAGAACTGAACGCCGTGGTGGACGACATCGACCCCACCGTCTACGGTTTCGAGGAAAAAATCGGGGAGATAGAAGATTCCATGAGGTGAGCCTCAGGATTCGGCACGCCCGTAGACGACGCCCTTTCCCATGTCGTCCAGGGAACGCCGGATGAAAAGGTCCGAACCGAGGGAAAGGTCGATGATGGTGGGCGATTCCGGCCTGCGTCCCCTGGGATCCACCGAAAGAAAAACCTGCGGGCGGAGCAGGTCTTTGTTCCGTACGCCGGTGACCACCCCGACGCTGTAGTCCGAGAGTTCCACCACCGTGCCGGGAGGGTAGAGCCCCACCGAGACGAGCAGGGCCCGGACAATGGCCCCGTCAAAACTGCTCCCCGAGGATTCGAGAATCATGGAGACCGCTTCCCTGCTTTTCATGGGATCCTTGTAGACCCGTTTCGCCGTCAGGGCGTCGAACACGTCTGCCACGGCGGCGATCCTGGCGAACAGGGAGATCCGGGTCTCTCTCAGGCCGTCGGGGTACCCGTCACCTCCCCAGCGCTCGTGGTGGTTCCTCACCACCGAGAGTATCCGCCGGTCGTCCACTCCCGACGCCACGGCGGAAACCATTCCCTGGATCGAGTGGGTCTTCATTACCTCGAACTCCTCGGAGGTGAGCCGCCCGGGCTTGTTCAGAATTTCCGGGGGGACCTTCGCCTTTCCGAGGTCGTGGAGCAGGCCGCCGAAGGTCATGATCTTCACGAGCTCTTCATCTCCGGGACGGAGAATGGAGGCAAGGTACCCCGACAGGAGGCCCACGTTGAGGGAGTGGATGAAGGTGTATTCGTCCGACTCCTTCACCTTGCCCAGGCAGAGGAGAATCTGGGGCGACCGGACCACGTCCCGGGCCAGCCTGTCGGCCTCCTTCGCAAGGGTCGCAATTCCCTCCCTGGAATTTCCGTCCTCCGAAATCCGCCCGTAGACATATTCCACCTGGGCGATGGCCCTGCCGGCCAGGCCAGGGTCGAGCATCCGGGTCTTGGGCTCCACGGTCCGGAGGACGGTTTCGTACTCCTCCTCGGAAATGTCCGCGGAGACCTGGACGGGAATAAATTCCCTGTTCCAGCGGCGGAGCGTCTTCGTTATGTCGGGCATGGACTCGAGGATCGCCGGGATGTCGCTTCCGCGGGGCAGGAGGAGCGCCCCGTCTTCGGAGATGATGTCCTCGGCCACCCTGCCCCTGTAATGGCAAAGGTCATCCAGCGGAACGTATCTCACATTATCACCGGCAGTATCCCATGGTGCCCCCTGCGCCGCAGACAACCGTCCCATGTCAGAGCCGTATTTTTTTCAGGTTCTTCTGGGCCAGCACGATGGCGGAGATGGTGGCCGCCATGGACCCGAATTTCCTGGAGGCATCCCCCAGGACCTCGACGGAGCTCTCCATTTCACCGGAACTCCTGTGGACCTTTTCTCCGGCGTCCGCCATGGTCCGCTCCATTCTTTCCATGAAGGACTTGTTGGAATCCAGGAAGCCCGTGAAAGTGGACAGGGAGCGGCGGATCATGTCAAACATGCCGCTGATCCCCCGGATGTCCTCCATGGCCCGCTCCACGGAGCCCGAGATCTCCCCCACCTTGGCGCCGATGGACTCGGAAGCCGCCTTGGTCTCGGCGGCAAGCTCCTGGACGTTCTTCGCCACGATGGCGAATCCCCTTCCGTGCTCCCCCGCCCTGGCCGCCTCGATGGAGGCGTTCAGCGCCAGGAGGTTGGTCTGTTTGGCTATCCGCTGGATCTCCTTCGACATCTTCTCGATCTCCAGGAAGGATTCCAGGGTGCCGGTAGTGGCGTCCACCGTCCTGGACACGTTCTCGCTCATGCCCTCGAGGTCTGTGCCGGAGCGCTGAAGCTCCGCCGACAGGTCGCCGTTCATCCGGTTGATCTCCTCCACCGTTTCCCGGGTTTCCCGGCCGCTCCTGTCGAACTCGGCCTGGAGGTCGCCGAGAACGCGGCTGAGCTGAACGAACCGTTCCGACGTCTCGGCTATTTCACCCTCCACGGACCGGACGCGGTGGACCAGCACCTCGTCGAGCTGGGCCATGAAGGAGTTCATCAGCGTGTTGGCGAAGTAGGCGCTGCCGAGCTGGTGGATCACATCCGAATAGCTGCGTTCCATTCCGTCGTCCTCCCGGCCGGGGCCGTCAGCGGCCGTAGATTTCGTCGAGAACGTCCACGCCGCAGGCGAGATTCTCGAACCACGAAAGGAACTTCTTCACGTTCTGCCGGCCCTTGATGAAGGCTCCGTGCTGGGGGGCGATGTGCTCCACGTCCAGGGCGGACACCATTTTCACCCACCTGCGGCATGCGGCGTTGGACGCCATGTACCTCCGGTGGAATCCCTCCATGTACTTCAGGTGGGAGTCCAGGTCCTCCGCCACGGGGTACCGGCCGCCCCGGGGGAAGATGGCCGCGCCGATGTCGCCCGAGAAGAGGATCTTCGACGCGGGGTCGTAGAGGGAGAAGCATCCGGTGGAGTGAAGGAAGTGGGAGGGAAGGATGACCAGTTTTTTTCCGTTGGCGAGGGTAAGGGTCTCCCCCTTGTCCGGAATGGGGGCGATGCGCTTTACGTCATAGATGCCGAAATGGGGCAGGAAACGCACCCACAGCCCCGAGATATGCACCGACGCCTTCTCGGCCATGGAGAGCCAGAGGGTGATTCCCGACGAGACGTCGGGGTCCTGGTGGGAATAGAAGATGTGCCTGATGTTCTTCAGTTCGTACAGTTCCGCCACATTGGCGAGGACCCGGGGGAAGACGTGGGCTCCGCCCGGATCGAGAAGCACCACTTCGCCTCCGGAGGAGATGACGTACTGGTTCGTCTGGACTGCCACCTCTTCTTCCTGCTCCTCCCAGCCGAGCATGATGAACCGGTGATCGCCCTGGTCGAACAGGGAAAGGGACCGTATATGCTGCATATAACCCAACTCCTTCCCGAAATGACCCGCAGTATTTCATTCCCGGAACCGCCTCCGTCGGTGGGTAGGCGCCGCCGGGAACGCTCTTTTTCGATTATATCCTGACCTATGCCGGAAACAAAGGGGTATGCCCCGTTTTTCTGAACCTCAGGGTATCTTCCGGAGGAAGGGGAGGGCTCAGCAGGTAACCCTGGATCCCGTCGCATCCGTTCTGCCTCAGGAAATCGAGCTGCTCCCACGTTTCCACACCCTCCGCCAGCACCGACATGCCCAGGGAACGGCCCAGGCCGATGACGGCCCTTGTGATGGCGGCGTCGTTCCTGTCGGTGAGCACACCGTCGACGAAAGACTTGTCGATCTTCAGCACGTCGATGGGGAGGCGCTTGAGATAGTTCAGGGAGGAATATCCCGTGCCGAAGTCGTCCACGTAAACCGTCATCCCCAGGTCCTTGATCCCCGAAAGGACGGACACCGAGTCCACCAGGTCCTCCATGATCCCCGACTCGGTGATCTCGATGCCGATCCGGGAAGGATCCACGGCATATTCATCCATGGCCGTCTTCATGAAGGAGGCCAGGCCGCCCTGGTGCAGCTGCCGGGCCGAGAGGTTCACCGCCACCTCCTGGGGAGGATGCCCCTCCGATGCCCATTGGGATACCTGGCGACAGACCTCCCTGAAGACCCATTCGCCCAAAGGCAGGATGAGCCCCGTCTCCTCCGCCAGGGGGATGAATTCCCAGGGCGGAATGACCCGTTCAGGAGCATGCCACCGGAGCAGGGCCTCCATGCCGGACACCCGGTCTCCCCGGAGGTCGTATTTCGGCTGGTAGACGAGGCGGAACTCTCCCCGTTCGAGTCCGGCCCGCAGGGCATTTTCGAGCATCAGCCTTGACGAGGCCTGCTCTCCCAGCTCTCCGGTGAAGAACCGGTAATTGCTGATGCCGAGTTCCTTGGCCTTGTGCATGGCCATGTCGGCCTTCTGGAGCAGGATTTCCACCGTCCGGCCGTCGTCGGGAAAAACGGCGATACCGAGGGAGGCGCTGAGAAAGAGGCGGTTTTCGCCGGCCTCCACGGGTTCGTTCAGCAGGGAAAGAACTTTCTCCGCCCCGGAGGCGATCTCCTCCACCGAGCGGGCTTCGGGAATGAGGATGTGAAAGTCGTCGCCGCCGATCCTGGAAGCCCTGTCCCTGCCCCCGAGGTGGCGGGACAGCCTGGTGCCCACCTGCTGCAGCACGCCGTCTCCTGCGAAATGGCCGAGAGAGTCGTTTATGTTCTTGAAGCGGTTGATGTCCAGCACCAGGAGGGCGAGGCGCCGCCCGTCGCGGTCCTGGCGCTCCAGCTCCCCTTCCAGCCGGGAGTAGAACACGGCCCGGCTCGCAAGGCCGGTAAGCTGGTCGAAATTGGACCGGAGCTCGATCTGGGCATCCTTGAAGTGGACCTCCGACAGGTCGTTGAAGACGGCGATGTAGTCGGTGACGGCCCCGTTTTCATCATGGACGGCTGAGCAGCAGAGCCACTCGGGGTAAACTTCGCCGCTCTTCCTCCTGTTCCAGATCTCCCCTTCCCACTTTCCCTCGTTGATCAGCGTTTTCCAGAAATTCTCGTAGAACTCCGGCGGGTGCCGGTCCGACTTGAGGATCCGGGGATTCCTGCCAACCGCCTCTTCCGGGCAGTATCCCGTAATGGAGGAAAAGGCCGGATTCACCATGCGGATGATGCCCGTAGGGTCCGTGACCACGATTCCCTCCACCGCGCTGGAAAACACGGTGGAAATGATCTGCAGGGCCCGCCACACTCTCTCCGTCCCCTCGCCGCAGCCGAAGAGCTCGCCGAACTTTCCGGCAAAATCATCTCCCTGCATGGGCGCCATCCCCTCCTTCTCCGTCAAGGATCAGGGACGCCACCGCGTCTGCCGCAC
>JAPXRK010000064.1:0-7671 GCA_033813575.1 Synergistales bacterium | reverse complement strand
ATGTACATCGGCCCCCAGGGGATCGTCCACGGCACCTTCAACACCATACTGAACGCCGCCCGGCAGCGTTTGGGCGTGGGGCCGAGGGACTCCCTCGCCGGCATCCTCTTCGTCTCCTCGGGACTCGGGGGAATGAGCGGCGCCCAGCCGAAGGCGGTGGAGATCGCCGGTGGAGTGGGGATCGTCGCCGAAGTGGATTCCTCCCGGATCGGGACCCGGCACAGCCAGGGATGGGTCAGCCGGGTGGCGGAGACCTGCGAGGAAGCCTTCTCCATGGCGGACGAAGCCCGCAGGGAGAAAAAGCCGCTGTCCATCGCCTACCACGGCAACATCGTGGACCTGCTCCAGTACGCGGTTGACCACGAGATCCAGATCCCCCTGCTGTCGGACCAGACATCCTGCCATGCACCCTACGACGGCGGCTACTGCCCCCAGGGGCTGACCTTCAACGAGCGGACCGCCCTGCTGTCGAAGGACCCGGCGGAGTTCCGGCGCCTAGTGGACGTCTCCCTCCGGAAGCACTACGAACTGATCAAAATCCTCACCGACCGGGGAACCTTCTTCTTCGACTACGGCAACTCCTTCCTCCGGGCGGTGTTCGACGCCGGGGTGACCGAAGTCTGCAAAAACGGCGAAAACACCTACGACGGCTTCGTGTGGCCCTCCTACGTGGAGGACATCATGGGCCCCGTGCTCTTTGACTACGGCTACGGCCCCTTCCGGTGGGTATGCCTCAGCGGCGATCCCGAGGACCTGCGGAAGACGGACCGGGCGGCCATGGAGTGCATCGACCCCGACCGGAGATCCCAGGACTACGACAACTGGGTGTGGATCCGTGACGCCGAGAAGAACGCCCTTGTGGTGGGCACCCAGGCCAGGATCCTCTACCAGGACGCCGAGGGGCGCACCCGCATCGCCCTGAAGTTCAACGAGATGGTCCGGAAGGGCGAGATCGGCCCCGTGATGCTCGGCCGGGACCACCACGACGTGTCCGGCACGGACTCCCCCTACCGGGAGACGGCCAACATCAAGGACGGCAGCAACATCTGCGCCGACATGGCCACCGTCTGCTTCGCCGGAAACGCCGCCCGGGGGATGACTCTCTGCGCCCTCCACAACGGCGGCGGTGTGGGTATCGGCAAGGCGATCAACGGAGGCTTCGGCCTGCTTCTCGACGGCCGGGAGTCCACCGACGGGATCATCCGTTCCGCCATGATGTGGGACGTCCTGGGCGGCGTTGCCCGCAGGGCCTGGGCCAGGAACCCCAACGCCATGGAGGTCAGCCGGGAAGTGAACCGGAAGTACCCCGGGGGCTACCACATCACCCTCCCCTACTCGGTCGGCGACGACGCCGTGAAGTCGGCCGTGGACGCCCTCTTCAACGGCAAGGAAGGGAACTGACTCCCGCCATGAGGGTGATCCGGAAAACGCCCCGGGACTTCGTGCCGAAGCCGTGGAAAAACGGCCTCGGCGTCACCAGGGAGATCCACATCCACCCGGAAAGGGCGAATTACGAAAAGGACGATTTTCTCTGGAGGCTCAGTTCGGCGGACGTGACCTCGGGGGGGTCCTTCTCCTTCTTCCCCGGTTGCGACAGGTCCCTTTTCCTTCTCTCCGGCGAAGGTCTGGACCTGGAACTCCGGGGTGTGACGGTCTCCCTGGCGGCACCCTTCTCCTCCATCCGCTTCAAGGGGGAGGACGAGGTGATGTGCTCCCTGCCGGGCGGGCCGTGCACCGACTTCAACATCTTCTGCCGTAGGACCGACGTATCATGCGAATACCGGAAAATTCCTGTGACGGCCCTGCAGAAGAGGCTCTTTCTCCTGGGGGACTGGACGGTGCTCTTCTGCCTCCGGGGCGGCGTGACCGCGGAATGGGAGGGTGAATGGACGAAGCTGGAGGGAATGGAACTCCTCGTGCTGGAGGACTACCCCGCCGATTTCTCCCTGACCTGCAGGGGCGCCCCCGACGGGGAGATTCTTCTCATAACGCTCACAGCCCGCGACTGACGATACGAGCCCGGCCTCCCCTCGGGGAAAGCCGGGCTCTTTTTTGCGATCAGGGCAGGAAGGCATCCAACAGGGTGATCCACAGGGGAACGGTGATGCCGGAGAGAAGGGTGCTCGCCGTGATGGCCGCCGCGGCCTGTTCGGCGTCCATTTCCAGCACCTGGGACAGGATGAAGCAGTCCACCGCCACGGGCATTGCGGCGATGAGGATCACCGTGCGGAAAACCACCGGGTTCACCGGAAACAGGAGAAAGAGTCCCCAGGTGAGGGCAGGAAGGAAGAGCAGCTTCAGCGCCACGTCCCTCCAGGCACGGGGCAGCATGGAAGTCAGCGCATCGAGCTTCAGGGTCGCCCCCAGGGAGAGGAGGGCCGTGCCGCTGGCGATGTTCCCCAGGAGCTTCAGGGTCTCGTCCAGCCACACGGGGAAGGAGTTCAGCCCCGTCACCGCCAGGGTGAATCCGGCGAGGCTCGACAGCACCAGGGGATTTTTCGCCATACTCTTCAGGGTTCCCTTCACGGTGTTCCACGAGACCCCCCCCGACAGGGCGAGCTGGGCCCAGGAAATGGAGATGATCTGGTAGCCGATGAAGGTAAAGGCGAGGTAGAGGGAGAGTACCTCCACCCCCTGGAGCCCCACCGCCACGGTGACCACCGGAAGGCCCACAAAAACGGTGTTCGACCGTATGAGCATCAGGGTGGACGACGCGGTGCGCCTCCGCTCCTGCCCAGCGAGCTTCCCGATCAGCCAGGCCGCGGGCGGGGCGGCGAGGAAGGAAAGGTACACGGCCACAACCATGTTCCTGTCCGCCAGGGCGGACATGTCGGCCATGCTGGTCATCCGGAGAATGAGGGCCGGTATGGCCGTCCAGTAAATGGCCTTGTTGATCTGGGTAAAGGCCTCGGGGGACACGACCCCGCGGCGGGCCAGCATCCTTCCGGCGGCCATGACCAGCACCACCGGAAGGATGACGAGAAAACCGTGCATGGACCTAATTCAGTTCCCTGTGCTTCAGGAGGATCCTCACCGCGTTGGTGGCCGCTCCCACCCGGATGTTGTCCGCCACGTTCCACATCAGGAAGCGGGTGTCATCGAAGGCCCGGATGCGCCCCACGTACGTGAGGTCCGTCCCGGCCACGTCAAGGGGCGTGAACATGTCCCGGGAGAGGACCACGTGCTCGCTTGCCTCCAGCGCCGCCTCGATTCCCGGGAGGTCAAAGGGCCTGCGGGTCTCGGTGAGGATGCTTTCCGAGTGGCAGTAGAGCACCGGAACCCGAACGGTGGTGGGCCAGACGGATATGTCGGGGTCCCGGAGGATCTTCCGGGTCTCGTTCACCATCTTCATTTCCTCGTCGGTGAAGCCGTTCTCGAGCAGCGAGCCGATCTGGGGCACCACGTTGAGATGGATCTGCTTTACGAACTTCTTCGGGGCGATGTGCCCCTTCATCTGGTCCTCCAGCTCGTTCATGCCGTTCTTGCCCGCCCCGGAGACGGACTGGTAGGTACTCACCACGATGGACCGGATGCCGTACCGCTCGTGGACCCTGTACAGGGCGAGGACCATCTGGATGGTGGAGCAGTTCGGGTTCGCCACGATCCCGCTGCGGTAGCCTTTCAGAAGATCGCCGTTGATCTCCGGCACCACCAGGGGGATGGCCGGGTCCATGCGGAAAGCCGACGAGTTGTCGATGACCACGTTCCCCGCCTCCGCCGCGATCGGGGCAAACTGCCTGGACACCGCAGCCCCAGCCGAGAAGAGAAGGTAGTCGTACCGCTCCCTCATGACCTCTTCCGTCAGTTCCTTCACCCTGTGATTCCGCCCGTAAAACTCCACCTCTTCGCCGGCGCTCCTGGCCGACGCGAAAAAGCTGATCTCATCCGGCCGTACGTTCTGCTCCTGAAGCACCCTGGTCATCATCCGGCCCACTTCGCCGGTAGCGCCCACAACCGCTATCTTCACTGCAATCTCCCCTTTCGTTTCAATACAAAAAACGGCCCGTCCCCGAAGGGACGAGCCGGAACTCGCGGTACCACCCTTGTTGGACGGCGCGAAACTGCCGTCCCTCTCCGGTCCTGTGACGGGAACCTCTCCCGGAAGCGTACTCCACGGCGCATAACGGCCGCTTTCAGCTTCAGCTCACCGGGCTTTGGGCCCTTTCCCGCGGCGGAAGCGCCTTTCAGCCCGAGGGCGCTTCTCTCTGTCGCCGATTTTAGGGAACGGAGCGTCCCGGATCATCGCTTTTCAGATATTACCGGGAATTCTATGCAAAAGGGGAATTTTTGTCAACCGTGTTCGGGACACCGTGTTCGGGACACCCTGTTCGGGACACCCGAGATCCCTCTCCCCCTTCGGGGATTCTCCGCGATCGCTTCGCTCATTCGGGATGACAAGAAAAACAAAACGATTCAGGACGGCAGAATCAGTCTGTCATCCCGAGGAGCGGTTTCTTTCTGTAATCCTGAGGGCGTTTTGTGCCCGAAGGATCTCGATTTTGGGGCTTTTCAGAATCAAGAACTGCTCCTCCTCTCGCAGTGCCCCGATGCTCCGCGACCGCGATCGCTGCACTCAGGACGGCAGAAGGCAATACTGAAAAAAACAGAAACAGCACTTTTATCTTGACAAGTCATACGCAATTTGTATAAGATATTTCCGATTCAATTTGGCATGCCGCATGCCGCATTCCAAAAATCAGGCCAATGTCCCACTTTCAGGAGGAAGACTCCGGAGCGGTTCACGCCCTTTCAATGCCGACCAGGGCGGGCCGCGGAGGGAAACCCATGATTTCAAAGCTCGCTGCAGTGAAGAGTCTCAGTGAAAGAGCCTTCGAAGAACTCCGCTCCGCCATCCTGGAGGGGAAAATCCCCCCCGGCACGCGCCTTGTGGAACGAACGCTGGCTGAAAGCATGGGCATCAGCAGGACTCCCGTCCATGACGCCCTGAACAGCCTCGTGGCAAAACGCCTCGTCAAAAAGCTCCCGAACAAGGGGTTCGTGGTGGCCAGGCTGGAAAAGAAGGACATCGTCCAGCTCTACACGCTCCGACTTCACCTGGAGAGCCTCGCCGTCCAGTGGGCTCTTCCTAATCTGACCGCCGGAATCCTCGAGAAGCTCCGGAGCAATGTAAAACGCATGGAGGCCTGTGCCCACCAAACCGACATGGAGTGCATCATCGAGGCGAATGTGGAGTTCCACAGGATCATCCTCTCCGCTGCCGACAGCTCCATTCTTACCGGCTTCATCGAGCAGGTGCAGAGCAACGCCAGGCTTTTCCGCATCCGGTCAATGAATACACCGAACCGGATCCCCAGGGTCATCGAGGAACACAGAAACCTCATCGACGCCCTCGAAAAAAGGGATGAAGCCGCTGCCGGAGAATGCATCCGGATCCACCTCGGCAACGCTTTGAACTCCATACTTGCAACGCTTGATTCCGCTGACGGGGAGGTGGAAAAGGGTTCATCACAGCGAGTTCACCGTTCATCGCACCAGGAGGACAGAGAAACGAACAAGAAGGAGGAATCATTGTGAGAAAAACAAAACTTGCGGCATTTCTGGTTCTTGCGTTCTTCGCAGCAATGCTTTCCGGGACAGAGGCGGCCTTCGCGGCTTATCCGGAAAAGCCCATCGAATGGGTAATCTGGGCTTCCCCCGGCGGCGGCAGCGACATCTTCGTCCGGAACATGGCCAGACTCATGGAACCTTATGTGTCCCAGCCCTTCGTACCCGTGAACAAGAGCGGCGGCGGCGGAGCCGTGGGAATGGCCTACACAGCTTCCAAACCCGCTGACGGACACACCATCCTCGCAGTCACCACCAACTTCGTCCTGACACCCGCCCTGGGCAGGTCTCCCAAGGGTCCCGCCGACTTCGACATGATCGCCAGGGTCGCCGTGGAGACCAACGTGGTGGCCGTGAGCACGAACGCTCCCTACAAAACATGGGAGGAGTTCGTGGCCTACGCGAAGCAGAAGGGCGGCGTGAGCTGGGGAACCTTCGGAGTGGGAACCTCCGACCATGTGGCTTCCGCCAAGCTCGCCAAGCTTTCTGACATCAAGGCCCGCTTCGTTCCCTTCGAAGGCGGCGCCGACTCCCTCGCGTCCCTCATGGGCGGCCACATCGACGTGCTGACCAACAACCCCAGCGAGCTGACGGAACAGATCGCAGCCGGACAGGTCAGGCTCCTCGGCAGCTTCAGTGCAGAGAGATGGAAAGCTTTCCCTGAAGTGCCCTCCTTCAAGGAACTGGGATATGACGTTGTTGTTCCCACGTGGCGCGGTGTCGTGGCTCCCAAGGGAACCCCGAAGGAAGCCCTTGACTATCTCTCCGCCGCTCTCGAGAAGGTCGTGGCCCAGGAAGGATTCCAGAAGTACCTGGCCGAGAACCAGCTTGAGGCAGCCTACCTCAACAGCACCGATTTCGCCCTTTTCGTGGCGGAGCAGGACCTTTTCTACAGGAACGAACTGAAGGAACTGGGACTCGTCAAGAACAAAAAATAAGCTGCACATTTCCGGGGGTGCACAGCCAAACAGCCGTGCACCCCGTTCGCATACCAGTTTCCAGCATTGAAAACTTTGGGGGCAGAGCATGAAAAATTTTCGATTTATGAACTCCCTACTCGGAGTGTTGCTGTTCGTATTCGGCTGGTTTGTCTACGGGGAAGCCGGGAATTACGTGCCCGACATTGAAATTGAGGGCCAGGTGGGAGCCCATGCGTTCCCTCAGCTCTTTTCCGTGGCTCTCATGGTTCTCTCGACTTTGATGATCCTTCTCGACCTGAAAAAACTTACGAAGGCGACTACGGCTTCCTTTGCCGGAATAAGCGCCGTGGCCGTGACAACGGCACTTTGCTTCGCCTTCTGGTATTACCTCCCCGAAGCGGGCTTCCTGGTCCTCGCTCCCCTTTTCGCCTGTTCAGTCACGGTCATCACCACAAGGAGGTTCAGGATCATGGACATGGTTCCCGTCCTGCTCGTCGTCTTCGCTGTCTACTTCGTATTTGCCAATCTGCTCAAGGTCCCCGTTCCCAGGGGATTCCTGGGTTAAGGGGGACTGAATCATGGAATCGGCCCTCATGCTGCTTGAAGGTTTCAAAGACATAGTGACATTCCAGAACCTCCTGAGCGTCTTCGTGGGAAGCGCCCTGGGGATCGCCATCGGCGCCCTCCCCGGCCTGAACGCCTCCATGGGCATCGCCCTGCTCCTTCCCCTCACCTACGGAATGAGCGCCCTGCCCGCCATCGTCCTGCTGCTCAGCATCTACTGCGGCGCCATTTATGGAGGGTCCATCACGGCCATCCTCCTCCGGACCCCCGGCACCACCGCTGCCGCCTGCACTGTTTTCGACGGCTACGAGATGGCCCAGAACGGCGAACCGGGACGGGCCCTGAGCATGGCAGCCACTGCGTCCTTCATCGGGGGAATCTTCAGCGTCATCGTCCTGATTTTCCTTTCTCCTCCCCTCGCCCGGATGGCCCTCATGTTCGGCCCCGCAGAGTATTTTTCCCTGTGCTTCTTCGGGCTGAGCATCATCTCGAGCCTTTCCGCGGACAACATGGTGAAGGGGCTCATCTCAGCGGTCATCGGACTGCTGCTTGGAACGGTAGGCCTGGACATCGTCACGGGAGTTCCCCGTTTCACATTCGACATCGTGGAGCTATTGAACGG
>JAPXRK010000063.1:0-7678 GCA_033813575.1 Synergistales bacterium | reverse complement strand
TGTTGGAGGCGATGGCGATCTGGTTGGCCATTTTGGTGTGCTGGCCGCTGCCAGGCCCCCCCTGGAAGGCAACGTTTTTTCCCATAAGGGAGAAGAGGGGCATCATGTCGTGGAAAACGGCTTCGTCGCCGCCCACCATGATGGACAGGGTCCCCTCCCGGGCCCCCCTGTCGCCCCCCGACACGGGGGCGTCGAGGACAGAAATCCCTTTTTCGGCTCCCGCCGCTGCGATGCGGGCCGCCAGGTCAGGGCTCGAGGTGGTCATGTCGATGAGCACTGTTCCGGGCCGGGCCCCCGCGAGGAGCCCTCTTTGCCCGAGGTAGACCTCCTCCACGTCGGCGGGGAATCCCACCATGGTGATGACTACGTCGCTCTTCTCCGCCAGGGAATGGACGTCGTCCTTCCACACGGCCCCCTGGGTCAGCAGGTCCATGGCCTTCGCCTTCGACCTGTTGTAGACGAGCAGGTCGTAGCCTCCCCTCATGATGTGTCCCGCCATGCTGTGACCCATGACTCCGAGACCTGCGAATCCGACGGCCGTTTTTCCCTTTTCGGGTTTCATGCAGTGCACCTCCGGTTGTAGTCTGCCTCATTTTTCCCTTTGCCCCGGATTGTTCCCAGATTATCCATTCTCGGGTACAATGCAGGAAGGAAGGAAAGAAGGGGCAGTTTTGATTGTACCCTTATCATTACCGATTGAGAAGGAGGCAGATGCATGAACACTCTGGAACGGATCGAGCAGCTGCTTGGAGACGAGGCGGAATACCTGCTCGGGCACACGTGCGGGACCATTGGCCAGGAGATGCTTACCCTCCCGGGACCTGATTTTGTGGACAGGGTGACGGCCCTCTCCGACCGCCCCATTCCTGTGATGCGGTCCATGCAGGCACTGTTCGGCTCGGGAAGACTGGCCGGAACAGGGTACCTCTCCATCCTCCCCGTGGACCAGGGGATCGAACACTCCGCAGGAGCCAGCTTCGCCCCCAACCCCATCTACTTCGACCCGGAGAACATCGTGAAGCTCGCCCTGGAGGCCGGATGCAACGCCGTGGCCAGCACCCTGGGGGTGCTCTCGTCGGTAGCCCGGAAGTACGCCCACAAGATCCCCTTCGTGCTGAAGATCAACCACAACGAACTGCTCTCCTACCCCAACAAGTACGACCAGATCCTCTTCGCCTCGGTTGAGCAGGCCAGGGACATGGGAGCGGCCGCAGTGGGCGCCACCATCTACTTCGGCAGCGACGAGTCCACCCGGCAGATCCAGGAGATCAGCACGGCCTTCGAGATCGCCCACAGCATGGGCATGGCCACCATCCTCTGGTGCTACCTGCGGAACAGCGCCTTCAAGACGGCGGAGAAGGACTACCACGTGGCCGCCGACCTCACGGGGCAGGCGAACCATCTCGGCGTAACCATCGGCGCCGACATCATCAAGCAGAAGCTCCCCGAGAACAACGGCGGGTTCTCCGCCCTGAAGTTCGGCAAAACGGCCAAGGCGGTCTACGAAAAGCTTTCCAGCGACCATCCCGTCGACCTGACCCGGTACCAGGTGGCGAACTGCTACATGGGCAGGGCGGGACTGATCAACTCCGGCGGCGCCTCGGGGGCCAACGACCTGGCGGATGCGGTGAAGACGGCGGTGATCAACAAGAGGGCCGGCGGCATGGGGCTCATCCTCGGCAGGAAGGCCTTCCAGCGCCCAATGAAGGAGGGCGTGGAGGTCATTCACGCGGTGCAGGACGTCTATCTCGAGAAGCGGGTGACCATAGCCTAGCCCCGGCGGAGCGGGAGGCCTCGAAGAGCCCCTTGAAGAAGGCCCGGACGTTCTCCCCCAGGAGGCGGGTGTTGTAGCCCCCCTCCTGGACCACGAGGACGGGAAGCCCCAGGCCGCCGATCAGTTTTCCGTTGTTTTCGAAATCCCTGGCGGCAAGGCTCCAGGTTCCCGTGGGATCCTTTTTGCAGGTGTCGCCGCCGAAGGGGACGACGAGGAAACGGGCTCCGTGGTCCGCAATTCTTCTTGACACTCTCCGGAGAGCGTCGAGGTATTCCTGTCCCGAAAGATGCTCGGGAAGGGGAAGGTTGAGGTTGAACCCTCTGCCTTCCCCTTCCCCTTTTTCGTCCTCGAATCCCGAGAAATAGGGGTAGGCGAACCGGGGATGCCCGTGGAGGGAGACGGTGAGGACATCGCTCCTCTGGTAGAAGATGTCCTGCTGTCCGTTCCCGTGATGGTAGTCCACGTCGAGCATGGCCACCCTGCCGAAGGCCGACAGGTACTCGGCCGCCGCCGCCGCGCTGTTCAGGTAGCAGAAGCCGCCGAAAAGCCGCCGCTCGGCGTGGTGCCCGGGGGGCCTCACCAGGGCGTAGGCAAGGTGACGGCCTTCAACAAGGGCCTGGGCGCCCGACAGGGCGCAGTCCAGCGCTCCCAGGGCGGCGAGGAAGGCGTTTTTGTTCAGGGGGGTGAAGGTATCCATGCAGAAATACCCCGCCCGGACGGAGAGGTCCTGAGGGGGCCTGGCCGCGTTCCGTACGGGAAAGACATAGGGATAGACGGACTCTCCCTCCGGCATGGCCATGCAGACCTTCCGGAGATAGGAAAAGAAGACGGCGCTGTGGACCTTCAGGATGTGCCGCTCGCCGAAATGGCGGGCCTTCTTTTCCGTGAAGAGCCCCGAGGGGAGGATCTCCCGGAGGATGGCCTCCACCCGGACGGGAGATTCCACGTACCCTCTTTCCCTGACGTGGTGGATGGCGTGGTCACGGTTGACGAAAAGGCCCACCCGCTCGCTCTCCGGAAGGGCCGCAGCCACGGCGGTCCGTTTCGGAGCGGTCACGTACTTCAGGGGACGGAGCTTCACCGGGTCGTCCCGGAAGGAGTTCATGACCATCCGGATATACTCCGGCGGGCAGAGATCCCCGTATTTCTTCCCGAGGATGGCGGCCACGATGAGCCGGGCCTTTTCCCTCTTCAGGGGCTCCTGTCTTCCCAGGCCGTCGAAGACCAGGTACGGGGGGTTGTCCCCTCCCGGCTCCAGGGGAGTCTCGTATTTCGTCCCCGTCACGGGGACAGCGCCGTACCGCTCGTAGAAGCGCAGCCGGGCGGCGTTCTGCTTCCTGGTTTCCTCATCCCGGCTGAGTTCGGGGTCATCGGGGAGGCATTCGAAGAAAAGCCCCACGCACCCGAGATCCAGGGCTTCCTTGCGCACCCTGTCGTAGAGTATGCCTCCCAGGCCTCCGCCCGCTTCTGCCCCGGGAACGGCGATATAATCCAGAAAGGTGAATTTCAGCAGGGGATCGTAGAGAGCGAGGGCAAAGCCGTGGACCTTCCCCGCCCCCTTCTCCGCGGCGAAAAGGATGGTCTGGAAGCCGTACTTGAGCTGGTTCCGCAGCTTCTCCGGGATAGATTCAGCCTCGCCGGGGCGGGCCCCCGGAAACTGCTCTTTCAGGATCTCCCCGATGCGGGCAAGAGCCTTCCCGTTGGCCGGGGAAAGATCGTCGAAGATTCTCCGGATCCGGAACACCCTACGCAGCTCCTAAGCAGGGCGCCTGGCCTTGCCCGAAAGCTCCTCGGGGTCGAGACGGAGCACCGTCACGGAGGCGCATTCGGCTGAAGAGAATTCATGGGAAAAGTCCTCCCCCGCGTATTTTTTCATGACCGCCAGGAGGGCGGCGGCCTTCTCCCGCTCGTCCTCCACCACCGTTATCGGTCCAGAGATCATGACGCTTTTGTAGAACATCCCCCAACCGCAGGGCCGTTCCGGTGACCGCACGAGATCCTCGCCGCACTGGGCCTGGAAGCAGCCCCGGGGGTTCTGCGCGATGATGCCGAGCTTCCGCCCCTCCCGGGCGCAGTGGAAATAGACGGCGCCGTTCATCACACCGAAACAGAGGGGCACCACGTAGGGCTCCCCGCCGCTGCAGAGGGCGAGATGTCCTGTGAAGGACCTGTCCAGAATTTCGTATATTTCTGCCCTGTCGGTGATCTCCCTGTCTTTTCTGCGAACCGGATGGCCCATATTAAATCCTCCTCCGTTATAGCGAAATGATATACTGAACCTCATGGAGGTACCTGAGAGATGATCCGTTTGTCCACCGTCTCCGCCCTCGTGTTTCTGTCAATTCTACACTTTTTCAGCTTTTCAGGCGAGGGAGCGCCCCTTCCGCTGGAAAAGCTGGAGGAACTGTTCCGGAACGTCGCCCCCGCCCAGTGGGGGGAGCATGTTTCGGGGACGGCCGGGAGGATCGCCGCCGAAGGGAAGGAAGTGGCCCTCACCTTCGACGCCTGCGGTGGGAAGAAGGGATCGGCCGTGGACCGGGAACTCCTTGATTTCCTGAAGAAGGAGCGCATTCCGGCCACCCTTTTCCTGAGCGGGCGATGGCTGGCGAAGAACAGGGAGACCACCCGGGAGCTGGCGGCGGACACCCTCTTTGAGATCGCCAACCACGGCGCGGAGCACCGGCCTCTCTCCGTCACCGGACGGTCCGCCTACGGGATCCCCGGGACGGAATCCGTCTCCGGGACGGCCCAGGAAGTGGAGGCGAACGCCCGGCTCCTTGAGGAGATCACAGGAAAACGACCCAGGTATTTCCGCTCCGGCACAAACCACTACGACGAGGTGGCCGTGAGGGTGGCGGCGGAGCTCGGTCACGTTGCGGTGAGCCATTCCCATAACGGCGACGGCGGGGCGTCCTATTCAAAAAAGAAGATCGCGGACGGCCTGCTCTCCCTCCAGGGAGGGGAGATCGTCCTGTTCCACATGAACCGGCCTGAAGGCCGGACCGCGGAGGGATTGAAGGAAGCCCTGCCCCTTCTCCGGAAGAAAGGCTTCCGCTTCGTGAAGCTCGGCGAGCGGCCGTTCGTTTTCGAGGGGGGAACTCCCGGCCCGTAAGCCTGAAAGACCGCTTCCGGGCCGTATGGTATCATACAGATGATTCCGCTTCTTCAGCGGGAGGAAGGAATTTTTTTCCAGTGCCGGACGGAGATGACGCCATGGATCCGATGTGTTTTGAACGATGGAGGGACAACCAGCCCCTGCAGGAGGCCACCGAAAAGTTCTCCGCCGCGGCGAAAAACTTTCTGGCCGTCAGGGATTCCGCCGAAACGGACGACCGCATCGCCGCCAGGAAGCTGTGGCAGAATCTGTCGGCCCAGTACTGGGACGTTCTCTCCGCCCTGGTGGACGCTCACACGGAAGACATCCCTGACGAACTGATCTTTGACGACCGGGAGCGGCTCTTCATCGATTTCGGCTACGTGAGCGACGAGCTCACCCCGGCCTCCCCGTCCCTGCCGGGAGCCCTCTCCCCGAAAGCCGCCCCGGGACTCTTCCAGTACTACTCTTTTTCCGACTTCATCGCGGAAGCCTACTCCATGATCATGGGCAAGCCGGTGACGCCTCCCAGGAACGGCTTCTCCCCGGAGGGGAAGGCCGTCCAGATGCGGCGGCAGCTCGACGGGCTGAAGTCCAGGATCAAAATCATTCTCCCCGTGGTGCTGGCAAAGCAGGGAGCCCTGCCTTCCGAGACGGACCATCTTCTCTCGGACCTCCAGCAGTGCCTCGAATCCTACACGGAGGTCTCCATGCGGACCAGGGGATACCGGGAGGCCCAGGAAAAGGAAAAGCAGCAGATGGCCGTGGAACACCACGCTTTCATCGAGGCGGAGAAGCGCGTCGCCTCCTTTCTCAAGGGGAACGGGGAGGACGCCGCCGGGCTGGACGAGAACGAAATCCTGAAAGTCACGGGGCTGCTGGAATCGGCCAAGAACCTGGCACGGAACATCGTCTTCGTCACCCAGGAAATCTCCAAATGGGAGCGTCGGGTGAAGAAGACCGCCGCCGAAATGGAGGGCATTCCGCCGGCAGTGCGCCGGAGGAAACTGAAGGACCTCCTCCTGTCAAAGAAGGAGTACATCTCCCTCACGGCCAAGTCCGCCCGGAGGGATCCGTCCCAGCTCTGCCAGAGCGAGAAGGCCCCCCTCTCTCTCGACCGGGCGGCGGCGTTCGTGGAGGAGCTGACGGCCCTCGACCCGGAAATGCTCGTGGTGGCCCGGATACGGATGTACGGCATACCACGGGTGATCGTGGTACCCGGACAGGGATACGGCACCTACGACTGGAGCGACCATACCCTGCTCCTTCCCGCCTTTCCGTTGAACAACCTTCCGGAGAAGGCGGCGGCCTACGCCCTGGGCACCTTCCGGTGGGACAGCGACGAGGACAGGGTCATCAAGAACGGCTACGAGCTGATCAAGGAAAACCGGGGCAAATCAATCCTCGACCTGAGCTCGTCCTTCTATCGGGATTATTTTCTCTGGCTCACCAAGGAAAAAAAGGGATACCGCATTCTGCCGAGGAATACCCACAAGGTGTTTCTCCAGATGTTCACGCCCCGGAGTCCGGAGTGACGGGGAGGCAAAAACGGAAATACCGTTCTTCACGTCACTCCCACAGGTGCTTCTCGGGCGGGCACACGCCCGTAAGATCCAGCATTTTTTCCCGTATGCGCCGTGCCCTGCCTCCGTCCGCCAGGGCGATTATTCTGTCCCCTGCGGAGAGCATGGTGTCACCGTTGGGGAGAATCTCCTCCCCGGACCGGTGGATGCTCACCAGCAGACACCCCTCGGGAAGTGAGGCATCCCTGACCGTCCTGCCGTCAAGGGACGACCCGGGGCAGACCGTTCCCTCGAGGAGGATCTTCCCGGAACTCACCGTCATATCCCTTTTCCTGAGCATCCTGAGCAGGAGGGAGTCGTAGATGGGCCGGGCCCGAAGCAGGTCCGCCGTCACGTGAGCGAGGATGACCACGAAGGAGACCGACAACAGGTGAGTGAAAGATCCGGTCATCTCGGTGATGAGGATGATCCCAGTAATGGGTGCCCGCACCACTGCCGCGAAGAATCCCGCCATTCCCATGATGAGAAAGTTCACCGCGAAAGCCTGGTCCATTCCGAAGAAACCCGCCACAGCCCCATAGAGGGCTCCCAGGGAGGCCCCTACGGCCAGCATGGGGAGGAATATTCCCCCCGCCGCGCCCGAACCGAAGCAGAGGGCCGTGAAGAGCAGCTTTCCCGCAAAGAGAAGGGAAATGTGGGACAGGGTCTTCCCACTCGTGCCGAGGTGCTCCACCAGGACATGCCCTCCCCCCAGGATGTCGGGAAGGATTGGCCCGATGCAGAGAGCCGCCAGGGCGGGGATGATCACCCTGTACCGGGCGGGAAAGGGCAGCCTGCCGTAGAGGGTCTGGGCGTCGAGGATCACCCTGCAGAAAAGGGCGCCGCCGGCTCCGCAGAGCAGCCCGAGCAGGAGCAGATGGCCGTAGTGGGACAGAGGAAGGGCGGAGGGAACGCCCAGCGAGAAGACGGGGCCGAGCCCGAAAAAGTTCTTCGAGACGAAATCCGCCGCCAGGGAGGCCATCATGGCCGACATGAGGACCAGGGGAGAGAAGCTCTTGTGGACCTCCTCCAGGGCGAAGATCACCCCGGCGAGAGGGGCGTTGAAGGCCGCTGAAAGCCCCGCCGACGCCCCGCTTGACAGGAAGAGCCGCTCCTCCACCTTTCCCCGCTTCTGGAGGACCGCAATACCCTTGCCGGCTGCGGCGCCGATCTGGACCGACGGCCCCTCCCTGCCGAGGGAAAAACCGAGGGCAATGGCGAGCCCCCCTCCGAGAAATTTCGCCGCCA
>JAPXRK010000062.1:0-7730 GCA_033813575.1 Synergistales bacterium | reverse complement strand
GTCGCTCCCCGAACATTCCGTCCGAGAGAGGACGTTCGCCGCGATGGTGAAAGGTTCCACGAGGGCCCCCTTTTCGAAGGACCAGTCGGAGGGGATCCTGTGGAGGTTTTTCACCGGAAGGGCGATGTATTCTGCGAATCCGCCGTCCCTGTGGACCCCGAAGACCTCCAGCCTCTCGCACACGTTGGGACGGCCGATGGAACAGGGATAGCATGTTCCGCAGCTGGTGACCGGATCCACCGCCACCCGGTCGCCGGGGGCGAACTCCGTCACGCCGTGCCCCACCGCGGTGATCTCTCCCGAGAATTCGTGGCCGATGATCCTCGGGTATTTCGCCAGGGGGTTGGTGCCGTGGTAGATGTGCATGTCCGAGCCGCAGATGCCGCCGGCACGGACCCGGACGAGCGCTTCTCCCTTTCCCGGCCCGGGAACGGCAACTTCCCGGATTTCAAGACTGTGGGGCTTCTCTACAAAGACGACCTTCATGACCCGTTCTCCTTTTCTTCTCTCCCCGGCCCCCCTATGAGACATGGGCCCTCCGGTAGGATGAGTACAGGGACAATGCCGCCAGAACAAGGAACACCGCACCGATCGGCCGGGTCCAGAGGAAAGAGTAGCTCCCCTCGTACATGAGCACCGCCCGCCGGAGGTTGCTTTCCGCCACGGGTACAAGGATCACCGCCAGGATGATCGGCGACGAGGGCATGTCCGCTTTCTGCATTATATACCCGATGACCCCGAAAGCGACGCAGACCCACATGTCGAAAATGCTGTTGTTCATGGAATAGGCCCCCACCATGGAAAGGGTGATGATCACCGGAATGATGAACCTTTTGGGGAGTTCCACCACCCGGCAGAAGAACCGGACTCCGAGCAGGCCGATAAGCAGCATGAGGATGTTCCCCACGAAGAGGGAGGCGAAGAGACCATACACCACGTCGGCGTTCTTGGTGAACAGGAAGGGCCCGGGCTGGAGCCCCTGGATAAGGTGCCGGTAAGGGCGCACTTGATCATGGTGGGCAGAAGGGCAATGGTCTCCTTGAGGGAGATCATGCCCCTCTTGAAATTGGTCTCGATCGCGTGGGAGGATTCGGATATTTTTTCCTCCCTGGATGTTGGGAGTGATGATGCCGCGATTGTTTATTCTACCCTCTCCTACCTGGAGAGCCAGCCGCCGTCCACGGCGACGATGTAGCCGGTGACGTAGTCCGAAGCGGCCGAGGAAAGGAAGACCGCCGCACCCTTGAGGTCGTCGGGGGTCCCCCAGCGACCCACCGGGATCCTGGCGAGGATCTCCCTGCTCCTCACAGGGTCCTTCTGGAGGGCTTCCGTGTTGTCAGTTGCCATGTAGCCGGGGGCGATGGCGTTCACCTGGATTCCGATCTTCGCCAGCTCGTTGGCCAGGAGCTTCGTCAGACCCGCCACGGCACTCTTGCTCGCCGTGTAGGAAGGAACCCGGATCCCCCCCTGGAAGGAGAGCATGGACGCGATGTTCACGATCTTGCCGCCCCTGCCCTGCTTTTCCATCTGCCGGGCCGCCTCCTGGGAAAGGAAAAAGAGGCTCTTGAGGTTGACGTTCATCACGTCGTCCCAGTCTTTCTCGGAAAACTCCAGGATGTCGGCCCGGCGGATGATGCCTGCGTTGTTCACCAGGATGTCCAGCGATCCGAGACCGGCCACGGTCTCGGCAACGATGTCGGGGATCCTCTCCTGGGAGGTGAGATCCGCCTCCACGTAGAGGAACTTTCTGCCGAGAGCCGTCACCGCCTTTTCCGTCTCCGGCATGGGGATGGGGCCTACCCCAACGATATCCGCTCCCGCTTCGGCCAGACCTTCCGCTATGCCGAAGCCCAGGCCTTTACGGGCTCCTGTGACAACGGCCACCTTGCCGTCGAGTCTGAACGAGTCAAGTATCATCTGTTTTCGCCTTCCTTTCGCGCTTTTTCCGTCAATACGTAATGAGGACCTTGAGATATTTTTCGGGATCTTCCAGAATATCTCTGAAGGCCGTGTCGATCTTCTCGAAGGGATAGACCGCCGAGATCATGGGTTCGGGATTCACCTGCCCCTTTTCGAACCATTCGATGACCTGGGGGAACCGGCGGCAGTTCATCCGGGAGCCGACGATCTTGAGCTCCTTCTTCACCACGATGACCTCGGGAATTTTTGCGGGTTCCGGGTGAAAGCCGAGCACGACGATCCGGCCTCCCGGAGCGGCGTAGCCCAGGCTCTCCTCCAGCAGGCGGGGCATCCCCACCGCCTCCGCGACCACGTCCGCACCGAATTCGCCGGTGAAATCGGCCAGGGCTCCGGCAAGGTCCCCGGTCCTGCCGTTGACCGTCCTGTCGGCACCGAGAGTTTCAGCCACCTTCAGGCGGCTGTCCGCGAAATCGGAAATGAGCACTTCCGCCCCGGCGATCTTCATGGCCTGCAGGATGCACAGGCCGATTGTTCCCGCCCCGATGACGAGCACCTTGTCTCCCTGGCGTACCTCGCTCCTGGCGAGCACTTCCGCCCCTATTGAAAAGGGCTCGATGAGGGCCGCTTTTTCCCAGGGCAGTCCGGCGGGAAGGGGGTACACCTTTTCCTCCGGGACGGCGATGTAGTCGCAGTATCCTCCGTCTACCTGAACACCCAGGCACTTGACGGAACTGCAGAGATTGTCGTACCCCCTGCGGCAGGAAAGGCACTCCCTGCAGGAGACCACGGGATCGATGGTCACCCGGTCTCCCCTGGAAAACCGTGTGACTCCGGTGCCTGCGGACTCCACCTCTCCAACAAGTTCGTGGCCGAGAATCCTTGGGAGTGAAACGTCCGACCGTTCTCCGTTGTAGATATGAAGGTCCGATCCGCAGATTCCGGCAGCCTTCACCCTGACGAGCACTTCCCCTTCGGTGGGCAGAGGCATTCTGTCCTCGAAAATCTCGATCTGCCCGGGGGCAACAAGTTTGGCGCTTCTCACGAAATTCACCTCCGCCCTTGTGGGCCTGCACCGGGAAACGGCAGAGCTCGCCGGTCCGGGCAAAAAACCATGAACAAACCGCAGAGCTCCGGAAAAAAGCGGGAGCCGGTCCGAGGAACTATGAAGATTTTTTTGCCGCTTCGCCTGTCGTCCTGTTTCGATGGCTCCGGATTCCGTCGGGGGGAAGCTCCTGGAGCTGTTCGGATTGAGGGCGGGAGGGACCGCAGGCCCTTCCCGCCACTTTTCGCCGCTACTTGTTCGCCGAAATGATGAGGTCGAGCAGTTCCGTTCCGAACTTCGCCTTGTAATCCTCCCACACTGGCTGGACCGCCTGAACGAAGGGGGCGACATCCACTTCGTTGAATTTCACGTTGTGAGCCTTGAGTTCCTCCACGGTCTTTCCCACGAAAGCGTTCCAGTACTCCCGCTGTTTCGCTTCGGCCTCGCGGCCGGCCTCGACCAGGGCCTTCTGCTGGTCCGGCGTGAGTTTATCGAAGGCTTGCCTGCTGATGATCACAAGGTCGGGAACCATAAAATGCTGCGTCCAGGAAAAATAATCCGACACTTCGTACAGCTTGAGGGTCAGAAGGGTGACGGGGTTGTTCTCCCACCCGTCGAGCACTCCCTGCTGGAGCGCGCTGTAGACTTCTCCCTGGGCCATGGGGGTGGCGATGGCGCCCATGGCGTTGAGGGTGTTCACCATGAGCTTGCTGTCCATGACGCGGATCTTGAGTCCTTTCAGGTCCTCGGGCTTCGTAATGGGCTTCTTGTTGTTGATGAGGTTCCGGGAGCCGCCGTCGCCCCAGTACAGGAATACGAATCCTGCCTTCTCGATGTCGGCCTTGATCATCTCCCCCGCCTTGCCGTTGAGGGCCTTGAACATGTGATCCGTGCTCTGGAATACGTAAGGAAGCGAGAGAACGTCCATGGTCGGGACAAACTGGCCCATAGGCCCCGCGTTGGCCATGCACATCTCGATGGTCCCCGCCTGAAGGCTCTCAAGGGCTTCGCGCTGGCCTCCGAGGGCGCTGTTGTTGAAAAGGCGGATCTCCACTGAGCCCCCGGTCTTCTCCTTCACTTTTTCGGCGAAGAAAACCATGGACTCGGTGGTGGGATTGCCGTCGGGCAGAACGTTGGAAAGTTTCATGACCACCGGCGCACCGTAAGCGAAGGACGCCGCAAGAAACACGAAAAGAAGCGCGAGAACAAAGGTCTTTTTTCCGGACATGAAAATACCTCCTTCTTTTCTTCTTTCAAATTCCCTTCCCACCCCCCTTGGGAGAGCGGGTGCCGCTGCCTGAACCGTTTTCCCTCGGAACGCTGCCGCACTCTTTTTCCCTTTCATTCCTCCCTTCCCGGGAATAGTTCCCTCCGCCCGCCGAAGTCTATTTCAGCCCCATCACCAGCTGTGGAAGGAATGTGATGATCTGCGGAAAGACCGTGATCAGGGCAAGGACCGCCACCATGGTGAGGAGGTATTTCATGTAGGCCCCCAGGATTTCCCCGAGTTTCGCCTTTGCGATTCCGGTGGCCACGAAGAGGGAGACTCCCACCGGCGGGGTGCACTGCCCGATTGCCATGTTCACTATGGTCATGACGCCGAAGTGGATGGGCGTCACGCCGATCTGCCGGGCGATGGGGAAGAGAATGGGCACGAGGATGATGATGATGGGGGAAACGTCGAGAAAGGTGCCCAGAAAGAGCATGAGGGCGTTCATGAGGAAGAGGATGACCAGCCTGTTGTCCGACAGTGCGAAGACAGCCTTCGCAATCTTGTCGGGGATCTGTTCCGCCGCGAGGATCCAGCCGAAGCTGGAGGCGGTGGCGATGCAGAGGACCACTACCCCGGTGGTTATGCCCGTCTTGACCATAATTGCCGGTATGTCCCTCCACCTGAGCTCCCCGTAGACGAACCGTCCGACGAGAAAGGAATAGAAGGCCGCCACCACCGATGCCTCCGTGGCGGTGAACACTCCGGAAAGAATGCCGCCCATGATGATGACCATGGTCATCAGGGCAAGGATGGAGTCGGTGAATGAATGCCACCGCTCTTTCCAGGTCGCCCTCCGCTCCGCTGGAAGGTTCCGTTTCCGCGCGTAGGCGGCGCTTGTGACCATGAGGGCCAGCCCCATGAGGATGCCGGGGAACACGCCGCCCAGGAAGAGCCCTCCTATGGATATGCTTCCCGTGATGCCCAGGATGACCATGGGGATGCTCGGGGGGATGATGATCCCGATGGCTCCAGCCGTGCCCACCACGCTGGTGGCGAGGTCCTTGCCGTACCCCTTCTGCTCCATGGCCGGGATGAGGACGCTTCCGATGGCAGCCGTGTCGGCCGCCGTCGAGCCCGATATCCCGGCGAAGAACATGGCCGCCACGATGCTGATCATGGACAGGCCGCCCCTGATATGCCCCACCAGGCTTGAGGAGAACGAGATGAGCCGCCTTGAGATGCCGCCGCTTTCCATGAACCCGCCGGAGAGAATGAAGAAGGGGATGGCGACGAGAGAAAAGGATTCCACGGAGGTGTACATCCGCTGGACCACGATCAGGGGGTCCATGCTGCCGGCAAAGACCAGGGCGACGGCAGCCGATATGGCCAGGGAGAAGGAGACGGGCATCCGGATGACGAGCAGGAGGACGAAGACCGAAAAAATAGTCGCTGTCATGTCAGTCCCTCCATTCCGAGTGATGCCTGGTGAAATTGCGGGCGAGATGGTTCAGTGAATGGATCGCCATGAACGTCCCGCTCAGGGGCAGTATCACGTAGGGGCCGCTCATGGTGAAGGGCATCATGGCCATGAGCTGCCGCTGGTTCAGCTTCACGAGGAAGAGACCTTTCCAGATCATGAACACCGCAAAAGCGAAGATCATGGCGTACACGGCCAGGGAAAGGACTTTCTGGATCATCCGGGGGAGGCGGACCACGAAGATCTCCACCTCGAAATGGGAGAGTCCCCTCACCGCCAGGCTGGCCCCGAGAAAGCTTGACCACACGAACATGTACATCAGGAGGGCCTCCGACCACATGATGGGGGCCTTGATGACGAAACGGCTGATGATCTGGAGAAGCCCAAGGATCACCATGACCGTCAGGAGAACGATGAGCATCCACCGTTCGAGGCGCGCCGTGAAGTCATCGAGCCTTTCCATGAACGGTCCGCTCCCCTGCGTTTACTTGAGAATGGACATGGGAACGCCGTCCATATCCGAGAACGTCTGGTTCTCCCCTGCCATGCCCCAGACGAAGCTGTAGCTTGTGCTTCCCACGCCTGAATGGATGGACCAGCTCGGGGAGATGACCGCCTCGCCGTTCCGGACCACGATGTGGCGCAGTTCGGAGGGTTTTCCCATGAAGTGGAAGACCACCCCGTCGTCGGGAAGGTTGAAGTACATGTACACCTCCATCCGCCGCTCATGGGTGTGGGTGGGCATGGTATTCCACACCGAGCCTTCCGCGAGGTCCGTCATGCCCATGGAAAGCTGGCAGCTCTTCACAACGTCGGGGTGGACGTATTTGTTGATCACCCGTTCGTTGCATTCCTTTTTCGACCCCAGGGCCTGCTTCACCGCCATCTCCCTGGTGATGAGGGTGGTCGGCCAGGCGCAGTGGGCCGGACAGCTGAGGAGGTAGAACTTCGGGGTGCCGCCGGCCTCGGGTTCGAAGGAAACATCTTTCGTCCCCATGCCGATGTAGAGAGCCTCGTACCGGTTCAGCCGGCGGGAGATCCCGTCTGTGACAACCGTACCGGGGTCTCCGATGTTGAGCACCGCCATTTCCCTCCGCTGGAGGAAAAAGTCCACGCCGAGCTCCCTGCCGCCTTCCAGCTTCAGCCTTTTCGAAACCGGGCAGGCGGAGCCGGTGATCATCCTGTCCACATGGGAATAGACTAGAGGGATTTCATCAGGGGCGAAAAGGCCCCGGATAAGAAACTCGCCTCGGAGGGCCTCGGTGTCGTACCGCTTCACATCTGCCGGGTTTGCCGAATTCCGTACTTCCATTGATCCATCCTCCTTGTTTTCCGGTATTTCCTCCTCGCCGCACCGGTTATCCCCGGTATCCCAGTTCCCTGGAAATGGCCAGGGCGGTATCCCGGATTTTCGCGCCGAGGGCGCGGGACTGGGTGTCGCTGAAACGATACGCCGGGGCGCTGATGCTCACCGCCCCCACAGGAAAGCCTCTCAGGTCGAGGATGGCGGCGCCCACGCACCGGATACCCTCCTCGTTCTCCTCCACTTCTTCGCAAAACCCCCTTTCCCTTCCGGCTGCGAGGAGTTTCTTCAGCTCCTCCATGTCAGTGACCGTGTTCGCCGTCCGGGGCAGCAGCTCCGTCTTTTCCAGGAAGGCCTCAAGCTCGGCTTCCGGGAGAGCGGCGAGAATCGCCCTGCCTCCGGATGTGCTGTACAGGTCCCGCTTTGCCCCTATGCGGGATCGCATCCCCACGGGATGGGGGCTGTCGAGCTTGTCCAGGTAATAGGCCTCACCACCTTCGAAAATGAAGAGGTGGACCGTCTCATGGCTTTCCTCCCACAGCCGCCGGAGCCACGGTCGGGAAATTTCCGCAAGGCCCGCGCGGTGCCGGTAGGCATCGGCCCAGAAAAGGACGGAAGGCCCCATCTGGTACCGTCCGCTGTCGTCTTTCAACACCACTGAGTAATCCTTCAGAGTCGAGAGGATGCGATGGACCGTGGCCTTTGAAAGCCCGACTGCATCGGCTATCTCCGTGATGCCGACCTGCCTGCGGGACTCGGCCATGAATCCCAGGAC
>JAPXRK010000061.1:0-7860 GCA_033813575.1 Synergistales bacterium | reverse complement strand
AGAAGGGGCTCCCCGTGAAGGCCGGCTTCATCCACGTTCCCTATCTCCCGGAGCAGGCGGCGGGGAAGGACAGCGTCCCGTCCATGTCGGCCGCCACCATCGCCGCTGCCCTCGAGGCCGCTGTGGAAGCCATGGTGACCACCTTCGGGGACGTGAAGGTCTCCGGCGGAAGGGAACACTGAACAGGGAAAATACACGGCCTGAATCCTCAGCTGTTTCCCGCAGCGGGAGAGCCCCGCTTCCTGCGGATTAACGTCCATCATCCTCCCATGTTTTTTGTGGGGAAAAATTGTATAATAATGGCGTTGCCCGTGAAACCACAGGGGCCCTTTCCGGTTTCTTCACGAAAACTCTTTCTGCAAGGGGGATCACCGTGTGGAATTGTTGATCGAACAATTTTTCAACGGCCTCGTCGCCGGGGCCATGTATGCGCTCATCACCCTTGGTCTGACCCTTGTGTACGGTGTCATGAAGATTCTCCACGTTGCCCATGCCTCGGTCTACACCGTGGGAGCCTATATAGGCCTCTCTCTCTACACCGCGACGGGCAGCCTGCTTCTCGCCCTTCTCGGCAGCATGATCTTCTGCGCCGCCCTCGGCGTCTGCATCGAGAAATTCGTCTACTACCCCCTGCTCAAATTTCCCGCCTACGTGTCGCTGATCAGCAGCATCGCCATCCTCATCGGCGTAGAGGAGACATGCCGTCTCGTCGCTGGGCCCGAAGTCCGCTCCTTCCCCGCCGCCATCCCCTTCCCGGCCCTCCGCCTCGGGACGCTCACCGTCTCCCCGGTCATCACGATGACCTTCGTCGTGACCGTCGTCATCCTTGCCCTCCTCTGGTTCATCATGACGAGGACCGAGCTCGGGCTGGCCATGCGGGCCGTCTCCCAGGACATGGAGATCGCCTCGGCCATGGGGGTGAACACCCAGCGCACGGTGGCCATCACCTTCGTAATCGGTTCCGCCATCGCAGCCGTCGCGGGGATTCTGACGGGCATCTACTATAACCAGGTCTACCCCATGATGGGGACCGTTCCTGCCTACAAGACCCTGGCCCTCATCGTCGTCGGAGGAATGGGGTCCGCGTCCGGGGCCGTCCTGGCGTCCCTGTTGCTTGGCATCGCCGAGACGCTCCTCATAGGTTTCGCGAACATCCCGCTACCCCGGGATGCCCTGGCCTTCATCGCCATGATCATCATCCTCATGTGGCGGCCCACGGGGCTTATGGGCAAACGAGGGGGGAAGTGACGCCATGAACGCCTACATGATGGGAGTCGCCACCCAGATCGTCATCCAGGCCATCGCCGCTTACGGGCTGAACATCATCGTCGGCTACGCCGGCCAGATTTCGTTGGGGCACGCGGCCTTCCTCGGTATCGGTGCCTACTCGAGCGCCATGCTCACGACGGCCGGGGGGCTCACCTTCTGGCAGGCGCTGCCCTTCGTCCTGCTCATCGTGGGGAGCATCGGATTCCTCTGCGGCCTGCCCAGCCTCCGGGTCAAACACGACTTTCTGGCCATCACCACCATCGGCATCAACTTCATCGTCGTGGCCGTCTTCCAGTACACTCCTGCCCTTGGCGGGGCGCTCGGGATCGGCGGCATACCCAGAGTGAGCCTCTTCGGCACGTCGCTCCGGACCAACGGATTCTTTTTTCTCTGCCTCTTCTTCCTCGCGGTGGTCATTCTCCTGTCCTGGGCCTTCACGAAGACCTGGGCGGGACTGGCCTGTTTCGCCGTGCGGGACAACGAGACGGCCGCCTCGAGCATGGGCGTCTCCGCCGTGCGCACGAAGCTGACGGCCTTCGTCATCGGGACCCTCATGGCGGGGCTCGCAGGGGCGCTCTACGCCCACTACATGCGCTTCATAGCCGCCGACTCCTTCGCCTTCCCCGTCTCGGTGACCCTCCTCTCCCTGGTCATCGTGGGAGGGATCGGGACGGTCTTCGGCCCCCTCCTCGGTGCCGTCATTCTGGGCGTTCTGCCCGAGGTCTTCCGGCCGCTGGTGGACTACCGCATGTTCCTGTACGCCGCCCTCCTCCTCTTCATGATCCGCTTCCGCCCCGAGGGCATCCTGGGACGAAGGCAAAAACGCTTCACCGCTCCGGCCGCGGCCGACAAGGACGCCGCCGGCACAACAGAGGGAGGTGCCTGATATGGACGCCCTTCTCTCCGTCAAGAACCTGACGATTCACTTCGGCGGCCTGAAGGCCGTCGAGGACGTGAGCTTCGACCTCGCTGCGGGGGATATCCTCGGTCTTCTCGGGCCAAACGGCGCGGGCAAGACCACGTGCTTCAACATGATCTCGGGGGTCTACGCGCCCTCGTCGGGCGAAATCCTCCTCGAGGGGCGGCCCATTCACGGCCTTCCGCCCCACAGGATCGCGAACCTCGGCATGGGACGAACCTTCCAGATCGTCCACCCCTTCGCCGGGCTCACCGTTCTTGACAACGTCTGCGTGGCTCTGGGGCACGACCGCTACTCGGGCTTCCCCGGGGCCTACGGACGGTGGGACAGGCCGAAAATCCGCCGCCGGGGGCAGGAGATCCTTGAAACCGTTGGCTTGCAGGATCAGGCGGACAGAATCTCGGGTACCCTCCCCCTGGGCAACCTGAGAAAGCTCGAGATCGCCAGGGCCCTCGCCCTCGACCCCAAGGTGCTGCTGCTGGACGAGTCCTTCTCGGGGCTCCGGCACGAGGAGATCGTCGTCATCGAGGAACTGGTGCGCAGGATCCGGGGCCTCGGGGTCTCCATCCTGCTCATCGAACACAATATGAAGGTGGCCATGGGGCTCTCCGACAGGATCATCGTGCTGGACCACGGCCGGAAGCTCGCCGAGGGCCTTCCCGCCGAGATAACGGATAATCCGGAGGTCATCGAGGCCTACCTCGGGAGGAAAAAAAGCCATGTTGCTTGAAATCCGGAGACTGACCGTGCGTTACGGCGATGTCCAGGCCGTCCACAACGTGAACCTCTCCGTTGAGCGGGGCGAGCTCGTCAGCATCATCGGCGCAAACGGTGCCGGCAAGACGAGCATCCTGCGGTCCGTCATGGGGCTCCAGACATCTACCGCAGAGGCCATGAACTACAATGGAGAGGACATCCGATCCTTACCGCCCCACATCCGGGCCAAAAAGGGCCTTCGCATCGTCCCGGAGCGGGCGCGCATCTTCCCCGACCTCACGGTCTCCGAGAACCTCCGCATGGGAGCCTACCAGCAGCCGGCCAACTTCAGGGAACGGGTCGAGGCGCTGTACACCCTCTTCCCCATCCTGGCCGAACGGTCCACCCAACTGGGCTCGACCCTTTCGGGGGGCGAGCAGCAGCAGCTCGCCATCGCACGGGCCCTCGTCTCCCAGCCGGAGCTGCTCCTCGTCGACGAGGTGTCCATGGGGCTCATGCCGAAACTCGTCACGGAGGTATTCTCTGTCCTTCAATCCCTGAACAGGGATTCGGGGCTCACCATCCTGCTCGTGGAGCAGAGCGCCCTCCTCTCCCTGGAGATATCCCACAGGGCCTACGTGCTCGAGACGGGGGAAATCCGGCTGGAGGGCTCGGCGCAGGACCTCCGGAACGACAGGAGGGTGCAGGAAGCGTACCTTGGGATGTAACGGGAAGTACCGGCCTCGGGGCCGGAGGAGGGTCTCCGCGGAGACCCTATTTTTAAGGAGGTGTTGTCTATGAGAAGGCTTCGCATGTTCGCTGTTCTGTTGGTTGTTGTCCTGCTCTCCGCCGGGGCGGCCTTTGCCCAGGAGACGGTCAAGATCGGAATGCTCGCTCCCCTCACGGGCTTCGCTGCGGCGGACGGCTTCAGCGTGTACGAGTCCGTCAAGATAGCCGTTGAGAAGGTGAACGCTTCGGGCGGCGTTCTGGGCAAAAAGGTCGAGCTCGTCTGCTACGACGACGCGGCCGACCCGAAACAGTCCGTGCCCCTCGCCTACAAGCTGATCCAACAGGACAAGGTCGTCGGTTTCGTGGCCGGCTCCTACAGCCTCCCGACCAGAGCCGTATCGGCTATATTCAACGACGAGGAGATTCCCCTCGTGTCGGCCTACGCCCTGCACCCGGACATCACTCTGGGCGACTACACCTTCCGCAACGGCTTCCTCGGGACGGTGGAGGGCAAGGGCGCGGCCCACGTGGCCGTGGAGCTCCTGAAGGCCAAAAAGATCGCCCTCATAGTCAGCGACAACGACTTCGGCACCACCCTGTCCCAGGGATTTGACGAGTACGTCAAGGGCGTGGAGGGCGTGGAGATCGTGTCGAACCAGAGATACCCCATGAGCGAGAAGGACTTCAAGCCATATCTCTCGAAGATGCAGGCATCGAAACCTGACGTGCTCTTCTTCAGCGGCTATTACTTCCAGATGGGTCCGGCGCTGAAGCAGGCTAGGGAGATGGGGATCACCATACAGTTCATCGGCGAGGAGGGCGCGGACTCCCCGAAGACGGCCGAGATCGCTGGGAGCGCGGCGGAAGGCCTCATCATCGTCACCAACCTGAACCGGGACGACGAGCGCCCCTTCGTGCAGGAGTTCCTCGCGACCTACCGGAAGCTCCACGGCATCGAGCCCGACATGGTCGGCGCCTCCGCCTACGATGGCTTCATGCTCATCGTCGATGCCATCAAGAAGGCCGGAACCACCGAGGGCCCCGCCATCGCCAAGGCCCTCGCCGAGACGAAGAACTACGACGGCCTGACGGGCCTCATCGCCGGCTTCGACGCCGACGGCGAGGTCGTGAAACCCATCCAGATCCAGACCGTCAAGGACGGGCTGTTCCGCTACTACGGGGTCATCACCGATCCTAAGCTCATCACGCCCAGCAAATAGAACTCACAAAAGACGGATGCGCCGGAGCGGACTTGCTCCGGCGCATCCGTCTTGAGGGTCTCTCAGATCGGGAACACCTACCACAAAAACACCGTCGAAGCCTCTCGATGAAAACTCGGGACCAGGCGCTCAAACCCCTGACTCTCTCGGCCCGATGGCGAGAAACAGAGGGTTTGGCGGAGCTTTTCCCGGCATTGTATACCCGTATGGGGATGGTTTTTTTTCTCAGTATGGGGTATGGTATCGGCGCGATAAACGGGCCCGGAACGAAGAGGCCGGCGGAGGGAATGAAAGAGTGAAGATAGTCGTCGTTGGCGGAGGAGAAGTCGGCTACAGCGTAGCGGAGACCCTGTCAGAGGAAGGGCATGACGTCACTGTTGTCGAGGAGGACGAGGAACGGGCAGCCCGGGTTGACAACGAGCTGGACGTGATCACCGTCAGGGGAAGCGGCGCCCGTCCCCAGGTGCTCGAGGAGGCCGGCATTGTTCCGGGGTGCGATGTGGACATCCTCGTCGCATGCACCAATCATGATGAGGTGAACATCCTGGCCTGCTGGATCGCCAAGCGGGCCGGAGTGAAACGGGTCATCTCCCGTGCCCGGGGGCTCGAATTCACCGACAGCCCCACTTGGGCGAAGGATCTGGGGATCGACGTGATGAATTCTCCTGAGCGCTCCGTGGCCAGGGAGATCCTGGAACTCCTCTTCGTCAGTTCGGCGGTCCACACCGCGGAACTGCTGGACGGCCGCTCCGCCATCTACGCCTTCCGGGTGGCCCAGGACTCTTCCCTCGTAGGGGTGGCCCTGAAGGACCTGCGCACCCTGTATCCCCACTTCATCGCCATCATAGTCTACATAGAGCGGAACGGCGAAGGTCACATTCCCTTTGGCGACATGATGATCGAAGCCGGCGACCTGTGCTATATCGTCACCTCCAGGGAACAGGCATGGAAAATGGAAGAGATCTACCAGATGAAGAAGAGCCGGCCCCTGAAGAAGGTCATCATCATCGGCGGCGGGAAACTCGGATTCCAGGTGGCCTGGAAGCTGGAGAACCAGTTCCGGAACCTTGAAATACGGCTTATCGACCACAACAGGGAGAAATGCGAACGCCTCGCGTCGGAGCTGAAGCGGACCCTGGTGCTCTGCGGCGACGGCGCCGATGAAAACCTTCTCAGGCAGGAGGGCATAGAGGAGGCTGACGGCCTTGTGTGCGCCACCGAGAGCGACGAGACCAACCTGCTTTTAGCCGTCATCGGAAAGGCCCTCGGTGCCCGGAAGACCATCGCCGTGGTGCGGAGAAAGATCTACATGAAGCTGGACAACTACATGTCCGTGGATTCCATCGTAAACCCCAACAGCGCCCTCGCATCCGTGATCCTCCGCTATGCCCGCTATCCCACCGGCTCCGGCGTGCTCTCCATTATCGAGAAGATCGACGCGGAAATGCTCGAAGCGGTCATACCCGACCGAAGCCCTGCGGCGGGACGGACCATCATGAGCCTCGGCCTGCCGAAGGGAATTCTCATCGCCCTCATCGTGAGGAAAGGAGACACCTTCGTTCCCGTGGGGGCCACTGTTCTTCAGAAGGGAGACAAAGTCATCGTCTTCGCCAAGTCGGACCTGATGTCCGAGGCTGTGGAGTCCCTTGGAGTGAACTGAGCGTGCACCTTCCCGTAATCTTCAGGGTCCTTTCCCTTCTCTCGGCAATTGTCTCTTTGTCCATGGCCTGGCCGCTGGGCTGGGCGGCATGGGACGGGAGCGACGATATCAGTGCCTTTCTGCTGTCCATTGCCGCCGGGCTCGCAGTCTCGGCCGTTCTGTTCCTGGCCGGAAAAAACGCCGACTACGAGAACCTGGGCGTAAAGGACGGCTTTCTCGTCGTTTCCCTTGCCTGGATAGGGGCGTCCCTGATCGGAGCTCTCCCCTTTTATTTCGGCGGAACGGTTCCCACCTTCGCGGACGCTTTTTTTGAATCATCATCCGGTTTTACCACCACGGGAGCGTCGGTCCTCTCCGACATCGAGGCCGTTCCCCGGGGAATCCTCTTCTGGCGGAGCCTCACCCACTGGCTCGGGGGCATGGGCATCATCGTCCTCAGCCTGGCCATTCTGCCGTTCCTCCGCATCGGCGGGATGGAACTGTTCAAGGCGGAAGTGCCGGGTCCCATACCGGAAAAAATCACACCCAGGATCCAGCAGACCGCCCTGTACCTCTGGGGCGTGTACGCTTTCCTCACTGCGGCGGAGACGGCGCTTCTCCTCCTGGGAGGGATGAACCTTTTCGAGGCGCTGACCCATACCTTCGGCACCGTGGCCACGGGAGGCTTCTCCCCGCTCAACAGGAGCGTGGGACAGTACGGCTCCGCCTACTTCGACTGGGTCATCACGGTGTTCATGTTTCTTTCAGGAGTCAATTTCGTCCTGCATTACCGCATGCTCCGCATGGATTTCCGCCCCCTCGCCAGGGACGAGGAATTTCGGCTGTACCTCTGGATCGTCCTGGGGTGCACCGCCGTCGTCACCGCCGTTCTCCTTTTCGGGGGCCGGTACGGCTCCATAACGGAGGCTGTCCGGCACAGCGCCTTCCAGGTGGTGAGCATCATCACCACTACGGGATTTGTCACGGCCGACTTTGAACTCTGGCCTCTCCTCACCCGGGTAATCCTCCTCCTTCTCATGTTTGCAGGGGCCTGCGCGGGATCCACGGGGGGCGGAATGAAGATTCTCCGCCTCCTGATCCTCGGAAGGCACACCAGAGCGGAACTGAAGAGGGTTCTCCATCCCAGCGCCGTGGTGTCCATCAAGGTGGGGGGCAAAGCCGTCAATGAAGGCATCCTCTCATCGGTGACCTCCTTCCTGATACTCTATGTCGCCGTTTTTGTCGGAGGAGTGTTTTTCATCACGTCCATCGGCATGGACATGGAATCGGCCATTTCCGGGGTGGCCGCCACCCTCGGGAACGTCGGCCCGGGCCTCGGCTCCCTCGGCCCCACGGACAACTACGGCTCTGTCCCGGAAGCGGGCAAA
>JAPXRK010000060.1:6993-7861 GCA_033813575.1 Synergistales bacterium | reverse complement strand
CCCCTGGTGTACAGGTCCACCGCCTCCTCCACGGTGAGCTTCTGGGCGGGGTTCCATCCCCCCTCCGGGAAACCGTCCCGGTCTTTCCTCTCCACGGCCGTATAGATTCCCCAGAGAGGATCGAAGGTCTCCACCGGGCAGTCCGAGCCCGCCGAGAGGAAGATCCCCAGGTCAAGGAGGCTCTTCCAGGCGTATCCCTTCCCGGCCCGGTCCTCCCCGATCCTCCGGAGAGCCATGGGACGGTCCGAGGGGACAAAGGGCGGCTGGATGGCGGCCCCCACGCCGAGGCGGGCCATCCTGCGATACTGCTCCATGTCCCCCGTCTGGCAGTGGACGATGTAGTGGCGGGCCTCCCGCCTGTTCAGCTCCCGGGCGTTCTCCAGGGCGTCGAGGCACATGTCCAGGGCGCCGTCGCCGATGGCGTGCAGGGCCACCTGCATCCCCGCGTCGTGGGCGGTCCGGACCAGGTCGTTCAGCTCCTCCGCACCGTAGATGGGCACGCCGTGCACCCCCGGCATGTCGGAATACTCCTCCCGAAGAAAGGCCGTCCTCCCACCCATGGAGCCGTCGGTGAGGATCTTCAGGGGGCCGATGTGGAAGGCGGGACTGCCGTCCCCGGTCCTCCACCCAGAGGCCAGGAAGCCGTCGAGGGCCTTCCCGTTCCTGAGGAGGAGCTGTTCGGTGATCCTGACGGGCATCTTCCCTTCTCCGTCCAGGCCGAGGTAGAGGCCGAGAATGGCTTCAAAGTCTCCTCCCACCGATCCAAGGTCATCGGAATGGATGGAGGTCAGCCCCGACGCCGCGGCCGCCGCGCCGGCCCTGGCAACGAGTCCCCGGAGCTTCTCCCCGTCGGGCAGCGGCTTCCTGG
>JAPXRK010000060.1:0-6983 GCA_033813575.1 Synergistales bacterium | reverse complement strand
GATCACCCCGGTGGGGCGCCCCGTACCGTCAAGATCCACCACTCCTCCGGGAAAACGGCTGTCGGCGGTGATCCCCAGGATTTCCAGGGCTCTCGAGTTGAGCACGGCTACGTGGCCGCACACCCGGGACAGGATCACCGGGTTGTCGGGGGCCAGGCCGTCCAGGTCGTCCCGGGTGAAGATCCGGGGCTCGTCGAAGTGTTCGTGATTCCACCCCCGGCCGGAAACCCACTCCCCGGAGGCGGGCTTTTCCCAGTCCAGGAAGGACTTCAGCCTGTCCCGGACTTCATGGACGGAGCGGCACCCCGTCAGGTCCGCCTGCTCCAGGGAAAGGGCATAGGCGAGAAAGTGCATGTGGCCGTCGATAAATCCGGGGAGCATGAGCCGCCCCCCCAGGTCGATCCGCTCCGCCCCTTCCGCCCTTTCGAGCACATCCCCGTTCCGGCCGACGGCCGCGATGGTCTGGCCGTCCGCGAGGAGAGCTTCCGCCACTCCCGCGGGAGTATAGATCTTTCCGTTGAAGAAAACGGTTCCGCTCACTTGTCTTTCTCCTCCTCTTCCGTTCCTGAGGAAAGGAGCCGCCTTTCCATGTCCTCCAGCTCGTCGGGGAAGAAAACCTCCTCCGCCGGAAGGGAGCACCGTTCCAGGAGCCCTTCCCGGAAAAGAGTCTCCGCCTCGGCGGGTTCCGCCGGACGCATCTCCCCGCCGTTCTCGTCGTAAAGAAAAAGCAGCCTTTCCCCCGAGGGTCCTTCCCCCTCGACAAGGTACAGGCAATTTCCGTCGTCATCCTCCATCATGCCTGCGATGCGCATGTCTATCCCTCCCGGCCAGTGTCGTGGATTTCATTATACCGTCCCCCGGCCCTTCGGCTATAATTGGACGGGAAAGTTCCCGAAAGGAGCCGGATCCCATGGAAAAGATGCCCCGCTCAAGGGGATGCTTCGTCTGCGGCTCCCCGGAGGAAAACCGGCGGAGCCTCGGCGTGGAAATATTCTGGAACGAAGAGGAACACAGGACGGAAATCCGTATACGGCCCGATGCCACGTGGTGCGGCTACGAGGGGATCGTCCACGGGGGCATCATCGCCTCGGTGTTCGACGACGCCATGGCGTGGGCCGTGAGGAAGACCATCGGTACGTGGGCGGTGACGGGAGAGATGTCCGTCCGGTACCTCCGCCCCGTGCAGGAAGGAAAGGAATACGTAGTGGAAGGAAGGGTGGACAGGCTGTCAGGCCGGAAAATCGCCACCGCCGCCCGGATGGCCGACGGCAGCGGGAAAACGGTGGCTGAAGCGACCGCCCTGTTCATCAGGATGCCCGGCGGCGGAAGCTGACTCCGGAAACCGGGAACCGAACACGCCCAAGGAGGCTGACGAAGACCCATGAATCTCCTATCGTTCATCGACCCTGAACTCGCGGAGGCGATTGAGGGGGAAAAGGCACGGCAGAACCTCACCATCGAGCTCATCGCGTCGGAAAACTTCGTCCCGGAGGTGATCCTCGAAGCCCAGGGATCGGTGCTCACCAACAAGTACGCCGAAGGCTACCCCGGAAAGCGGTACCACGGCGGCTGCCGGTTCATCGACGTGGTGGAAAGCCTCGCCATCGAACGGGCCAAAAGCCTCTTCGGAGCGGAGCACGCCAACGTCCAGCCCCATTCCGGGGTGAACGCGAACCTCGCCGTGTTCATGGCCATGCTCGAACCCGGTGACGTCATCCTCGGCATGGACCTCCGGCACGGGGGGCACCTTTCCCACGGAACGGCGGTGAACATCTCCGGAAAGTTCTTCCGGGCCTTCAGCTACGGCGTGGACAGGGAGTCGGGCCGGATCGACTATGACGAGGCCGAAAGGATCGCTCTGGAACACCGGCCGAAGATGATCATCGCCGGAGGGAGCGCTTACCCCCGGGTCATCGACTTCGCCCGGTTCGCGGAGATCGCCGATACGGTGGGGGCCTATTTCCTGGTGGACATGGCCCACATCGCCGGTCTCGTGGCAGCGGGAGTCCATCCCAGCCCCGTCCCCCACGCCCATTTCGTCACCTTCACCACCACGAAGACCATGCGGGGCGCCCGGGGAGGCAACATTCTCTGCCGGAAGGAATTCGCCTCCAGGATCGACAAGGCCATCTTCCCCGGCATCCAGGGAGGTCCCATCCCCCAGATCATGGCGGGAAAGGCCCTGACTTTCAGGCTCGCCATGACCGAGGAATTCCGGAACTACGGCCGCCGGACCGTGGAGAACGCCGCCCGGTTCGCGTCGGTCCTGATGTCCCGGGGCTTCAGCCTCGTTTCGGGCGGCACGGACAACCACCTGATGCTCGTGGACCTCCGCAGCAAGGGGCTCACGGGCAGGGAAGCGGAAGAGCTTCTCCATGCCGCCGGGATCACGGTGAACATGAACCTCATCCCCTTCGACCCTGAAAAGCCGACCGTCACCAGCGGCATCCGCATCGGCCTCGCCGGCGCCACCAGCCGGGGCTTCACCTCCGCCGACGCCGAGGAAACAGCCCGCATCGCCTGCGACCTGCTGGAAAAAAAGACCGCCGGAGGCCCCTCTTACAGGGAAAGGGTCCTCCGACTCTGCCTGGACCACCCGGTCTACATGACCCGGGAGGAGCTGGCGGCGTCTCCGTTTTTCACCAGGGATCTCCTGTAGCGCAAAGGGTGGCCTGTCCGTCCGGGGCGACGGAAAAAAGGTTAACGCATTTGATGATATGTAAATATAATCTGACCGGAAACTTTTGGTTTCCATGGCATACCAGAAATATGCTCCCGGTCATGCCGGAAACGGATTTCCCCTGCCTCGGCACACCATGAATCGGGCAGAAATACACGGCGGTTTTCCGGGAAAGTGTTAGAATACTTTCTGTGACATCTGAAGTTTGACGGTTGACCGCACATTTTTCTATTTCCGCGAAGGAGGTTTTTTCATGAGAAGCGAGGAAGTCTACGCGAAGTCCCTGGATCTGCACAGGGCGAAAAAAGGCAAGGTGGCCATCGAAAGCAAGATGCCCGTGAACTCCATGGCCGACCTGGCGCTCGCCTACACTCCCGGGGTTGCCGAGCCCTGCAGGGAGATCGGACGGAACAGGGATTCCATCTACGAAGTGACATCCAAGGCCAACATGGTGGCCGTCATCACCGACGGAACGGCAGTTCTCGGCCTGGGAGACATCGGCCCCGACGCTGCCCTTCCGGTCATGGAGGGGAAGTCGATCCTCTTCAAGCGCTTCGCGGACATCGACGCTTTCCCCATCTGCATCAATTCCAAGGATCCGGACGAGATCGTCAGGACCGCTTCCCTCATCCTCTCCTCCTTCGGCGGAGTGAACCTCGAGGACATCGCGGCCCCCCGGTGCTTCGAAGTCGAACGGAAACTCCAGGAAATCGCCGACATCCCCATTTTCCATGACGACCAGCACGGAACGGCCGTCATCGTCCTTTCCGGGCTGCTGAACGCACTGAAAGTGGTGGGCAAGAAGCTGGAGGACGTGAAGATCGTCATGACGGGAGCCGGCGCCGCCGGCACGGCCATCTGCAAGTTCCTCATGTCCGCCGGGGCGAAGAACGTCATCCTCTGCGACCGTGGCGGCGCCATTTACAAGGGGCGGACGGAGCACATGAACTGGGCCAAGGAGGAACTCGCGGAGCTCACGAATCCCAACAGGGAAAAAGGCTCCGTGGGGGACGTGATGAAGGGCGCGGATGTGTACCTCGGCCTCTCCGGCCCCGGCATAATCGACCAGGAGATGGTGAAGACCATGGCCCCCAAGGCCGTCATCTTCGCCATGGCCAATCCCACGCCGGAGATCTACCCCGACGAGGCTCTCGCCGCCGGTGCCGCAGTGGTGGCCACAGGGAGAAGCGACTTCCCCAACCAGCTCAACAACTGCCTCGGTTTCCCCGGCATCTTCCGGGGAGCCCTGGACGTGCGGGCCTCGGTCATCAACGAGGAGATGAAGCTCGCCGCCGCCTACGCCCTCGCCGGTCTGGTGCCAGAGAACGAGCTGCGGGCCGACAGGATAATCACGGAGGTAATGGACGAGCGGGTCGTGCCCGCCATCGCCGCGGCGGTCGCGGAAGCCGCGCGCAGGACCGGCGTGGCGCGGATCTGAACCGGGCCTTAATGGCATACTTTATTTCATAAAGGAGGAAGGATAGGAATGAAACGGTTTTCAGTCATCTGCCTTGCCGTGTTTTTGGTTGTTGCGGGAACAGCCGCCTTTGCGGCGGAATTCACCCTCAAGCTGGGGCATATCGCCGATCCCCAGAATCCCTACGCCCAGGGAGCTGTGAAATTCACCGAGCTCGTGAAGGAGAAGACGGGCGGCGCGGTGGAAATCCAGGTTTTCCCCAGCAGCCAGCTCGGGAACCAGAGGGACCTCATCGAGGGGCTCACCTTCGGAACGGTGGACATGACCCTCACCAGCACCGCGGTCCTCGGCAACTTCCTTACCGAGGCGGCAGTCTTCGACCTCCCCTTCATTTTCCGCGACATTCCCCACGCCTACAAGGCTCTCGATTCCGTGGGCATGGAGATCTGCAAACCCCTTGAAAAGAGGGGCATCAAGGTCCTCGCCATGTTCGAAAACGGCGTCCGCCACATGACCAACAACAGGAATCCCATCCGGAAGCCCGAGGACGTGAAGGGCCTCAAGATCAGGGTCATGGAGCAGCCCATCTACATCGAAATGATGAAGATCCTCGGGGCGAGCCCCACCCCCATGGCCTTCGGCGAACTGTTCACCGCCATGCAGCAGGGCGTTGTGGACGGCCAGGAGAACCCGGCGGCCCACATCTTCACCTCCCGCTTCTTCGAGGTGCAGAAGTACATCTCCCTCACGGCCCACACCTACTCCGCCGAGCCGCTGCTCGTCGCCATGGGCGTGTGGAGCAAGCTCCCCGAAAATCATCAGAAGGCCATCCAGGAAGCTGCCAACGAGGCCAGGGACTGGCAGCGCGACCTCTGCAGGCAGCTCGAGAACCAGTACTGGGACAAGATCCGCGAGAGCGGTAAGAGCGAGATCAACGACGACGTGGACAAGGCCGCTTTCATGGAAGCCACCAAGCCCGTGTGGGCCATGTTCGAGGAGAAGCTCGGCAAGCAGAACATCGAAGCCATCGTCAACGTGAAATAACCTTCCCGGAGGGGGGCGGTTCCTTTACCGCTCCCTTTTTTTATTTCTCTCCATCCGAACGGAGGCATCTGAATGAAGAAAATCCTCACCCTTATGGAAAAAACCTTTGCCTTCCTCTCCATGGCAGGCATCGGCCTTATGCTCATCATCATATTCCTGCAGGTGATTTCCCGGTATTTCTTCGGCTACACCGCAAGCTATTCTGAGGAACTCTCCCGGTACCTCTTCGTCTGGGTCACCTTCCTCTCCCTCCCCGTGGTATCCCGGCAGGGAGGGCACATGGTGGTGGGGCTGCTCCTCGAACGGTTCACGGGGGAAAAACTCCGCAGGCTCAAAATCGCGGGGTGTATCTGCAGCATGGCCTTCCTCGCCATCATGGTCTGGCAGGGGATCCGCATGGTACAGCTCGCGGTCTGGCAGACATCTCCCGCCATGGAAATACCCATGTCCTACATGTACATTTCCATCCCCCTGGGATGCGGGGGCATGCTTCTCCTCGCCCTTGAAGAACTGGTCGATCTTCTGAAGGGAGGGGAAGCGGCATGACGGACCTCACTCTCTGGCTCCTTCTCTTCTTTTTCCTCACGATACTGCTGACCGGGGCGCCCATCGGGGCCGCCCTTGGCCTTTCATCGGCCATAGTGGTCTACGCCACCATGAACGTCCCCCTTGTCGTGGTGGCCCAGCGCATGTTCACCTCCATCGACTCCTTCTCCTTCATGGCGGTCCCCTTCTTCATGCTCGCCGGCTCCTTCATGTCCTCCGGAGGGGTGACAAAGCGGCTCGTCGATTTCGCGAACGCCCTCGTGGGAGCCCTCGCCGGGGGACTTGCCCTTGTCGTCGCGGTGGCCGGCATGTTCTTCGCCACCCTTTCCGGCTCTTCGGCGGCCACCACCGCCGCCATCGGCGTGGCCATGATCGACGAAATGGAGAAGAGGGGCTATCCCAAGTCCTTCGCCGCGGCCGTGGTAGCCACGGGAGGCACAGTGGGCATCGTCATACCCCCCAGCGTCACCATGGTGGTCTACGGCGTCATCGCCGGGACCTCCATCGGCGACCTCTTCATGGGAGGATTCGCCCCCGGCATCCTCATGGGAGGCGCCACCTGCCTCGTGAGCTGGCTCATCGCCAGGAAAAGGGGATACAAGGGCGAAGGGAAAGCCAGCCTCGCCCGTATCATCAGGACATTCAAGGACTGCATCTGGGCCCTCCTCATGCCGGTGATCATCCTCGGAGGCATCTACGGCGGCATCTTCACCCCCACGGAAGCTTCCGCTGTGGCGGCGGTTTACGGAGCGTTCATCGGGCTGTTCGTCTACAAAGACCTCAAGTGGAAGGAAATCCCGAAGGTCCTCCTGAGCGCGGCCACGAGCACCACCATGATCATGTACGTGGTGGGCGCCGCCAACCTCTTCGGCTGGATCCTCACCAACGCCCAGGTTCCCCACAAAATAGCGGCCGGCTTCACGGCCATGACGAGCAACCCCTTCGTCTTCCTCATGCTCGTCAACGTGCTGCTTCTCTTCATCGGGTGCCTTCTGAACGCCTCTGCGGCGGTGGTCATCCTGACACCCATCCTGCTTCCGGTGGCCCTGCAGCTCGGTATCGACCCCGTCTTCTTCGGTGTCCTCATGGTGGTGAACCTCGCCATCGGATGCATAACGCCCCCCGTTGGGCTGGACCTCTTCGTGGTGTCCAGCATCACCAAGATCTCCATCGACAGGATAATGAAGGACATTACACCGTACCTCGTCGCCCTTCTTGTCGTCCTTGTCATCCTCACATGGCTCCCCGGCATCATCCTTTTCCTTCCGAGGCTTCTCGGGGGAGCATAGCATCGAA
>JAPXRK010000059.1:0-7969 GCA_033813575.1 Synergistales bacterium | reverse complement strand
GACAGTCCCAATCCTGTGCTCTTCGGTGCCCTCATGGCATTTTTCGCCCTGATCCCCTTCCTCGGGACCGCCTTTGTCTGGCTTCCCGGGTCGGCATACCTGCTGGCGGTTTCGGACTGGACCGGCGGCCTCATCCTGCTTGGATGGGGCGTTCTCGTGGTCGGGACCATCGGCCGGGTCTTGAAGGCGCTTTTCATTTCCGGGGGAGGGAAGATCCACTTCTTCGTGGTCTTCGTGGGCATTGTGGGCGGTCTTGCCGCCTGGGGGATCCTCGGCCTTTTCATCGGACCGCCCGTGATGAGCCTCTTTCTTTTTCTTCTTGAAAACTACAGGATCATGCGGAAAACCCGGAACCTGCAGCAGGCGGCCCATGCCGGAGCGGATATGGTCTCTTCGGACGCGGGGGCGTATGATCAGAAAAACTGACGTTCCAGGAGGAAGGCATGAAAGATCGGACCCGGAAACTAGTTGGCGGTTTTTTTGAGGAAAATCCCGGCCTGGTGTCTGTGAGAAAACCGGTGCTCGAGGCGGCCCAGGTCCTTGTCCGCTGTTTTTCTGATGGCGGAACGCTCCTTGTCTGCGGCAACGGGGGGAGCTGCTCCGACAGCGACCATATCGTTGGGGAGCTTATGAAGGGGTTCCTCCTGAAGCGTCCCCTGCCGTCAGCCGAAAGGGAGCGGTTTGGCGCCCTGTTCGGCCCGGAAGGCACGGACCTTGCAGAAAAGCTCCAGGAAGCCCTTCCCGCCATATCCCTCGGCAGCCAGCAGGCTCTCATCACGGCAGTGGCCAACGACGGCGATTACGGCCTCGTGTTTGCCCAGCAGGTCATGGGGTACGCCGGGCCGGGGGACGTGGTGCTGGGCATTTCCACGTCGGGGAACGCCCGGAATGTGAAATGGGCCCTCATGGCGGCGAAGGCAAGGGGCGCCTTCGCCATGGCGCTCACCGGCGAGGGGGGAGGGGTGCTGAAGAGTGCGGCGGACCTGTGGATCCCCGTCCCGGACGGACGGACCTTCCGGATCCAGGAGCTTCACGGGGCCGTCTATCATTTCCTCTGCGCCTTCGCTGAATCGGAGATGTTTCCTGAATGACGGACTTCCTGGCTCCTTTCCTGCTGCTGCCGTCCTATAAGGACTATCTGTGGGGAGGGAACAGGCTGGCCTCCCTCTTCGGAAAGAAAGGGGGGCCGGAACGGATCGCCGAGAGCTGGGAACTTTCCGCCCACCCCGACGGCGAATCGGTGATCGCAGCCGGACCTTTCCGGGGACAGACCCTGTCGGCCTTTCTGGAAAGCAATCCCGGTGCGGCCGGGACGGCTGTTCCGCCGGGAAAGGAATTCCCCCTGCTCGTGAAGCTCATCGACGCCGCCCAAAACCTTTCCGTCCAGGTCCATCCCGATGAAGACTATGCCCGCCGGAATGAGGGAAGCCGGGGCAAGACGGAGATGTGGTACATCCTCCGCAGCGATCCCGGCGCCTTTCTCTGCTGCGGCTTTTCCCGACCGATGACGGGGGGGGAAGTGGAACGGCGCATCCGTGAGGGCACCCTGGCGGATGTTCTCCGTTCCGTCCCGGTGAAGCCGGGAGACGTCTTCTTCATCCCGGCGGGAACGATCCACGCGGTGGGAGAAGGCATCGTCCTCGCGGAGGTCCAGGAGAGCTCCAACATTACCTACCGGGTCTTTGATTACGGCAGGGCCGGGGCGGACGGCCGTCCCAGGCCGCTTCACATCGGGAAGGCCCTGGATGTGCTCCGCATGGAGGAAGGCTTCCCTCCGCCCCCGGGAGGGGAAGGGGAGTACCGTCCCGTTCCGGGGGGAAAGGCCCGCCTCCTCTGTTCCTGCCCCTCCTTCACCTGCAGCGTGCTGGAACTGAACGGGCGCTTATCGAAAACAATGGGGAACGAGTCCTTCCTTTCCCTGCTCTGCCTAGAAGGAAAAGCCCTTCTCTCAGCGCCCGGAGGCGGACTCGGGATCGGCACGGGGGACAGCGTTTTCGTTCCCGCCGGACGGAGAGACATCCTCCTGGAAGGAACGGGAGAGTTTCTGCTGACATTCCCCGGCAGACCGGAGTAATGTTACTTGCCCGAAGAGTAAGCTCAATGTTCCCTTCTGTGGAACGAAAAAGGGCTTTCTGATAAGATACCTGTGCTATACACCCCATTGATTCGGGAGGAATGGTTTTTTGGACAACATCGTCATTCTTGATTGCGGTTCCCAGTTCACCCAGCTCATCGCCCGCAGGGTAAGGGAACTGAAGGTGCACAGCGAAATCCTTCCCTGGGACGTTTCCCTCGGGGAGATCGAAAGCCGCAGGCCGAGCGGCGTTATCATCTCGGGAGGCCCCATGAGCGTCACCGACGAGGACGCCCCCGCCGTTCCGGAAGGACTGTTTTCCCTGGGGGTGCCCGTGCTGGGCGTCTGTTACGGGATGCAGCTCGTCACCAGCATGATGGGAGGCAGGGTCACATCGGGAACGGCGAGGGAGTACGGCCGCACGGAAATTTCCGTTTCCGGGGAATCCCTTCTCTTCGAGGGAGTACCGTCATCTTTCGAGGTCTGGATGAGCCACGGAGACCATATCGATGCCCTCGCCCCAGGCTTCCGGCTCGTCGCGCGGACTACGAAGGGCGTTCCGGCGGCCATGGAGAATCCCGAAAAGGGCATCTGGGGTCTCCAGTTCCACCCCGAAGTGGTCCACACCCGTTTCGGCACCGAAATCCTTTCCAATTTCCTCTTCCGGGTCTGCTCCTGCTCCCCCGACTGGGACCTGGGGAACTGGATCGACATCATGGTGGAGGAGATCCGGCAGAAGACGGGGAACGACCGGGTGATCTGCGGCCTGTCGGGCGGCGTCGATTCGTCGGTGGCGGCTGTCCTCACGGCCAGGGCCATCGGCGACAGGCTCGACTGCATTTTCGTGAACAACGGCCTCCTCCGCCTCGGCGAGGCGGAGGAGGTGCTGGAGCAGTACAAACAGCTCAGCCTCAAGGTCCATTACGTGGACGCCTCGAAGACCTTCCTTTCGGCCCTTGCCGGCGTGACCGACCCCGAGAGGAAGCGGAAGATCATCGGCGAAACCTTCATCAGGGTCTTCGAGAAGGAAGCCGCCCGGTTCGAGGACGCGGCCTGGCTCCTCCAGGGAACCCTCTATCCCGATGTCATCGAAAGCGGCCACAAGGGAAAGAACGCCTCGGTCATCAAGAGCCACCACAACGTGGGAGGACTGCCGGAGGACATGAAGCTGAAGGTCCTCGAACCCCTCCGTGACCTCTTCAAGGACGAAGTCAGGGCCACGGGGCGCCTTCTCGGCGTGCCGGAGGCCATCGTCTCCAGGCAGCCCTTCCCCGGCCCCGGCCTTGCCGTTCGGTGCCTCGGGGAGATCGACGAAACCAGGCTTGAGACCCTCCGCCGCGCGGACGCCATCTTCCGGGAGGAGATCGCCTCCTGGGAGGGGTATCCTTCCATCTGGCAGGCCTTCGCGGTCCTCCTTCCCGTGAAGACCGTGGGAGTCATGGGCGATTCCAGGACCTACTCGGAAGTGGCCGTCCTCAGGGCGGTGGAGTCCCACGACGGAATGACCGCCGACTGGGTCCGGGTGCCCTACGATATCCTCGACCGTACAGCTCGCCGGATCTGCAACGAAGTGAAGGGCGTGAACCGGGTGGCCCTCGACGTGACGAGCAAGCCGCCCTCCACCATAGAGTGGGAGTAGGATGAACGTGAGCGAAGGGGACATGCCGACGGAAGGCGGAACGTACGCCAGGAAGACGAGGGGCTGGTTTCTCCCGTTCCTCATTATCTTCATGGCCATGGCCTACCTTTCCTTCCTGGTCTCCCTTCCTCTCCTCGCCCCCCTTGCGTGGTCGGTGCTCCTGTCGTTCATCGTCTACCCCCTCTTCTCACGGATGAGGCAGATGATGGCCTTCTCCCGATCGGGCAACGTTCCAGCGGCCATCGCCACGGGCGGAATCGCGCTCCTTATCGTTCTGCCCACCGTTTTCGCCGGGTACGTGGCCGCCAGGGAAGGGATGAAGCTCTTCGAGTCCTTTTCCGTCTGGCTCTCCAGCGCTGACCTGTCCGGAGGATTCGATCTTTCCTCCCTCCTTCCCCCTTTCATGGCGGAGAAGCTGAAGGCGTGGGGCGAAGAATACCCCATGGTGGCGAGCATGGCCGAGCAGGCCCGGGACTGGCTTGCCACCCATGCTGTGACCGCGTTCAGAACGGTGCTTGGAAGCACCCTCACCGTGGCCTATTACCTCGCGGTGATCGTGGTGTCCTGTTTTTTCCTTATACGGGACGGGAGCCTCATCATCGGCTACCTCAAGGACATTCTTCCGTTGCGCGAGGAGGAGCGGGACGCCTTTTTCCGCAGGGCGAAGGAGGTCCTTCAGGCGGTGGTCTACGGCGTCATCGTCACCGCTTTTGTCCAGGGAGTTCTCGGAGCGGCGGGCTGGTGGCATGCAGGTCTCGACAGTCCCATGTTTTTCGGGGCGCTGATGATGCTGCTGGCCATGATCCCCTTCGTGGGAACGGCGCTGCTCTGGGGACCTGCGGGAGCGTACCTCCTCTATGCCGGGAACGTCGGGGACGGAGTCTTTCTTCTTCTCTGGGGAATTTTCGTCGTCAGCATGGCGGATAACCTCCTCCGCCCCCTTTTCATCTCCGGAGGAGGCAAGGTGCATCTACTGATCGTGTTCATCGGCGTTCTCGGCGGCCTTGCGGCCTGGGGATTTCTCGGGCTCTTCATGGGCCCCCTGGTGATCTGCCTCTTCGCCTTTCTCCTGGAAAGTTACCGGACCATGTGGAAGGCGTATCTCGAAGGAAAGACGAAAAACGGGGGTTGCCGTCCCGAACAATGAACCCCCGGCAGGAAGGGAAGGAATGGGACCATGCCTCTTTTGATCGCACTGTCCGGCTTCAAGAACGGAGGGAAGACCACCCTCGCTCTCGGGCTGCTTCGGGAGATCCTCTCGGCCGGCCTTTCAGCAGCTTTTGTAAAACATACGGAAAAGGATGTTCTGCCCCCTGAAGAGACGGATACGGGAAAGGCTTCCGTCATGGGGGTCCCCTCCCTCTACTGGGGAGGGGGCGGAGCTCTCCTCGAAGCACGGCCCGGTGAAATTTCCAGGGAGAAAATCCTGGAGTTCTTTCCAGGGAAGGACATCGTGATCGTGGAGGGGGCCAAGGGGCTGCCCCTGCCCAGGGTCTGGGTGGGGACTCCGGGAGAGCTTCCTGAGGACGTGAGGGGGGTGTTTGCCTTTTTCGACCGCACCGCCTCCGAAGGAGACGGGGAGAGGCTTTTCTTCCCCGGCCGGGAGAAGGACCTTGCGGCCAGGATCATGGAAATGTACGAAAGAACCGGGGAAAATTCCCCAGCGGAGCTGTTCGTGCAGGGAAAGCAGATCCCCCTGAAAGCCTTTGTGTCCGGGATGATCGCGGGAGCTCTTGCCGGCCTTATCCTTCCCCTGAAGGGCGTGAACTCTCTGGAAGGGGGAGCTGAAATCTACCTGAAACGCCGGAAATAAGCCTTTTTTTGGCAATCAAAGCTTGTTTTTTGTATTTTTACTCCCTATAATTGCTCTCGCACCGGGCTTTTTCCATTTTTTCGGGAGTTGTGGACGCCGGTCCCATCAAAACGAGGAGGTAGTGGAAATGGACTTTTTGTTGTTGTTGATCGTCGGCATCACCGGAATCGCCGCTCTTGCGTTCGCTTTCATATCCTATGTGCGAATCGACATGTTCAGGGTTGAAAACGAGAAGGTTTCGGAGCTTTCGGACATCATCCACAGGGGAGCCATGGCTTTCCTGTACAGGGAATACAAGTGGCTTCTCCCCTTCCTTGGCATCGTCGGCGTGCTTCTCTGGGTCCAGATCGGCGGAGCGGCGGGCTTCTCCTTCATCATCGGGGGACTCTGCAGCGCCGCTGCCGGCTACGCGGGCATGGTGGTCGCCACAAAGGCCAATGGCAGGACGGCCTTCGCAGCCACCCGCAGTATGAACGACGCCCTCACCATGGCCTTCAAGGGCGGCAGCGTCATGGGCATGTCCGTGGTCGGCATCGGCGTCCTCGGCATCCTGTTCTGCTATGCTCTCTTCGAAGATCCGACCCTCATCACCAGCTTCGGCATGGGGGCGAGCTCCATAGCCCTCTTCGCCCGCGTGGGCGGAGGCATTTACACCAAGGCGGCCGACGTGGGAGCTGACCTGGTTGGAAAGGTTGAAGCCGGCATCCCCGAGGATGACCCCAGGAACCCTGCCGTCATCGCCGACAACGTTGGCGACAATGTTGGCGATATTGCCGGGATGGGCGCCGACCTGTTCGAATCCTACGTGAACTCCATCATCGCGGCCATGGCCATCGGTCTCACGGCCTTCGGATCGAAGGGTGTCGTCTATCCCCTCATTCTGAGCGGCATCGGAATACTTGCCGCCATCGCGGGAACCGCCTTCGTAAAGGTGAAGGACGGCGGCAGCGCCGCAGCGGCCCTCCGCAACGGCACCTTCGTCACCGGCGGCATCATGATCGGCGGCGCCCTCCTCATCACCCTTGCCATGTTCAGGGAATTCGGCCTCTTCTGGTCTGTTGTCTCCGGCGTGGGCGTCGGCGTCATCATAGGCTTCGTCACTGAAATCTACACCTCAGGCGATTACTCTTCAGTCAGGCATATCGCCGAATCCTCCAAGACCGGGCCCGCCACGGTGATCCTCTCCGGAATGGCCGTCGGGATGAAGTCCACCGTGATTCCCGTCGTTCTCATCTGCGCCGCCACGCTCGTCAGCTACTATTTCAGCGGACTGTACGGCATCGCATGCGCGGCTGTGGGGATGCTCTCCATCACCGGAATGGCCCTGAGCGTGGACGCCTACGGCCCCATCGCCGACAACGCCGGCGGCATCGCCGAGATGAGCCACCTGCCCAAGGAAGTCCGCAAGATCACCGACAAGCTCGACGCCATCGGCAACACCACCGCCGCCATGGGCAAGGGACTCGCCATCGGTTCCGCGGCCCTTACCGCCCTGGCCCTGTTCGCGGCTTATGCCCACTCCGTGAAGCTTGCCGCCATCGACCTCAACAATCCCAAGGTCATGGTGGGCCTCTTCCTCGGCGGAATGCTTCCCTTCCTGTTCAGCTCCATGTCAATCCAGGCGGTGGGCCGTGCGGCTGAAGCCATGATCGACGAAGTGCGCCGCCAGTTCAAGGAAATTCCCGGCATCATGGAAGGCACCGGCCGGCCCGAGTATGAGAAGTGCGTGGACATTTCCACCGCCGCTGCCCTGAAGGAAATGATCATCCCCGGCCTCCTCGCGGTCCTCTCTCCCGTGGTTGTGGGCTTCGCTCTCGGAGCCCAGGCCCTCGGCGGCCTTCTCGGCGGTTCCATCGTCACCGGCGTCATGCTGGCCATTTTCATGTCCAACTCGGGCGGCGCCTGGGATAACGCGAAGAAGTACATCGAAGAGGGCAACTTCGGCGGCAAGGGAACGCCCGAGCATGCCGCGGCAGTGGTGGGCGATACGGTGGGCGACCCCTTCAAGGATACCGCCGGGCCCAGCCTGAACATCCTCATCAAGCTCATGTCCGTGGTGGCCCTGGTTCTCGCGCCCCTTTTCGTGTAAGGCCGAAAGAAGAGTACAATACTGGGGGGAAGGGAAACCTTCCCCCCGAATTTTTTGTTTTGAGGAGGAACAGGGGTGCAGCAATCCGATGACGTCCGCCGCATCAAGGAACGGCTCGATATCGTGGAAGTGATCGGGGATCATGTCCGTCTGAAGAAAGCCGGGACGAATTACCTCGGTCTCTGTCCCTTCCACGAGGAGAAGACCCCTTCCTTCACGGTGTCTCCTTCCCGGCAGACTTTCCACTGTTTCGGGTGCGGCCAGGGAGGCGATATCTTCACCTTCATCATGGAGAAGGAAAGCCTCGGTTTCAGGGAGGCCCTTGAGGTCCTCGCCTCAAGGGCGGGAGTTACC
>JAPXRK010000058.1:0-7983 GCA_033813575.1 Synergistales bacterium | reverse complement strand
CCGTTGTCCAGTCCTTCGACCTTTCCAAGCCCTCCACGAAGGAAATGATCGCCTTCTTTTCGGCGGTCAACGCCAGGAAGCCGCTGATCGTCCTTCCCGAGAGCAACGAAACCGTGGCGAAGTCAGCCCGGAACGTCCCCGGGGCCAAGGTGATCAACATGGGCAACATCAACGTGTATGACCTCCTCAACGCGGGAACGCTCGTGTTGACCCCCGAGGTTGTCAGCAGGCTCGAGGAGGTGTATGTCGGATGAACCTCATCGCGCACGATATCATCATCCGCCCGGTTATTACCGAAAAGAGCAGCCGTCTCATGGAGATGAACAAATACACCTTCGAAGTCCATTCTTCCGCGAACAAGATCCAGATCCGGAAGGCCATAGAGGAAATTTTCAAGGTGAAGGTACTGAACGTGAACGTGCTGTCCGTTCACGCCAAGCCGAAGAGAATGGGCGTTTTCCAGGGAAAGACCCGGTCGTGGAAAAAGGCGATCGTCAGTCTCGCCCAGGGCGAGCGCATCGAGTTCTTCGAAGGCGCGAGCATCTAGCGGGAAGGAGAAGGAATCAGCAATGGCAATCAAACAGTTCAAGCCCTATACTCCCGGCCGCAGGTTCATGACCGTCCAGAAGAACGACGATCTAACCAAGAAGGATCCGGAGCGCTCTCTCCTCGAGCCCCTTCACAAGAAGGGCGGCAGGAACAACCGCGGCAGGATCACCATGCGTCACCGGGGCGGCGGCGCCCATAGGCTCTACCGGGTCATCGATTTCAAGAGGAACAAACTGTCCGTTCCCGGAAAAATCGCCGCGATCGAGTACGACCCGAACCGGAACGCCCGTATCGCCCTCGTCCATTACCTCGACGGCGAAAAGCGGTACATCCTGGCTCCCAAGGACCTCAAGGTCGGTGATACAATCGTCGCCGGTCCCGAGTCGGACATCCAGCCCGGAAACGCCCTGAAGCTGAAGGATATCCCCGTGGGCACCATGGTTCACAACCTCGAGCTCGAACCCGGCAGGGGCGGCAAGCTTGTCCGCGCTGCAGGCACATCGGCCCAGCTCATGGCCAAGGAGGGAAAGTATGCTTACCTCCGCATGCCCAGCGGCGAGCTCCGGCTCATCCTGCAGGAATGCATGGCCACCATCGGCCAGGTCGGAAACGAAGATTACGAGAACGTGTCCCTCGGCAAGGCCGGGAAGACCCGTTGGCTGGGCAGACGTCCAATGGTTCGAGGTATGGTCATGAACCCCGTAGACCATCCCATGGGCGGCGGTGAAGGACGGAGCAAGTCCCACAAGCATCCCGTTTCCCCCTGGGGAACCCCTGCGAAGGGATACCGCACCCGGAAGAACAAGCCGTCCGATAGACTTATCGTCCGGCGCCGTTACGAGAAGTAAGGAGGGACTAAGATGGCTCGTTCCAGGAAGAAGGGGCCCTATGTGGACCAGAAGCTGCTCCGCAAAGTGGAGGACATGAACGAAGGGACCGCGAAGAAAGTGCTCAAGACCTGGTCCCGGAGGTCCACCATCGTGCCGCCTATGATCGGCCACACGATTGCGGTGCACAACGGCAGGATCCACATCCCCATCTACATCAGCGAAAATATGGTCGGTCACAAGCTTGGGGAATTTGCCCCCACCCGCAAGTTCGGCGGACATGCGGGTCAGGAGCGCTCCTCAAGAGCGAGGTAAGGAGTGATGGTGATGGAAGCGAAAGCCGTTGCCAGGCAGGTACGGGTTTCACCTATAAAGGTTCGTCGGGTGCTGGCTCTCATTCAGGGGAAGAAAGTCGGAGACGCCCTTGTGGCCCTCCGGTTCAGCCCGCAGAAATCCGCCAAACTCGTCGGTAAAGTGTTGCAGAGTGCCGTGGCCAACGCCGAACACAATTTCGGCATGGATACGGACAAGCTGCGGGTCGTAGCAGCTACGGCGGATCAGGGGCCGAAGATGAAGCGCTTCCGCCCTGTGTCGATGGGTAGGGCGCACCCCTACTACCACCGTACAAGCCACGTGACTGTCACTGTGGCAGAACGTTAAGGAGGGGGAACTCGTGGGACAGAAAGTTCACCCAATCGGATTCCGTCTTGGAGTCGTCAGCGAATGGGAGTCCAAGTGGTATGCCGGCGGTAAGGATTATGCGAAAAATCTTCACGAGGACATCGCTCTTCGGAAGTACATCGCGAAGAAATGGGAGCATGCGGGCATCTCCCGTATCGAAATAGAGAGGGTCGGTCACGTCATCCGCTTCACCGTTTGGACCTCCCGGCCCGGTGTAGTGATCGGACGTGGCGGGGCCGAGATCCAGGTCATGAAAGACGACCTTCAGGCCAAGACCGGCGCCAAGATCATGATCAACGTCCAGGAGATCAAAAACCCGGACGTTGAAGCCCAGCTCGTGGCGGTGGGCGTCGCTTCGGCGCTCGAGCGGAGAGTTTCCTTCCGGAGGGCCATGAAGCAGTCCATTTTCCGCGCCATGAAGGGCGGAGCCAAGGGAATCAAGATTTCCACCGCCGGACGTCTCGGCGGAGCGGAAATCGCCCGGACGGAATGGTACAACGAGGGACAGCTTCCTCTTTCCACCATCCGCGCCGACATCGACTACGGATTTGCCGAGGCCCGCACCATGTACGGCGTCATCGGAGTCAAGGTCTGGATTTTCAGGGACAAGGCAAACGAGCGTCCCGCCCAGGCGCCCCGGCAGTCCCGGAAAAGGGGGTAACACGCTATGCTGATGCCGAGCAGGGTAAAATACCGCAAACCGTACCGCCGGCCTCTCAAGGGGCGGGCCAAGGGCGGGGCCACGGTGGCCTTCGGCGAGTACGGCCTTCAGAGCCTGGACTGCGCCTGGATCACCGCCCGCCAGATAGAAGCCACCCGTGTGGCCATTTCGAGAAAGATGAAGAAGGGCGGCAAGATCTGGATCCGGATCTTCCCCGACCATCCCTTCACCAAGAAGCCTCTTGAAACCCGTATGGGAAAGGGAAAGGGGGCTACCGAATTCTGGGTCGCTCCCGTGAAGAGGGGCCGGATCCTTTTCGAGATCGCCGGTGTTCCGAAAGAGGTCGTAGAAGAAGCCTTCCGCACAGCCTCTCACAAGTTGCCTGTCAAGGTGCGGATTGTCGCCCGAGAAGGTTTTGGTGGTGAATGAACATGGAAGCCAAGAATCTGCGCGATCTTACGATCGAAGAACTGAACGAGAAGCACAGGCAGTATAAGGAAGAGCTGTTCAACCTGAGGTTCCAGAACGCCATAGGGCAGCTCCAGAACACGAGCAGGATCAAAGCTGTGAAGAAGACGATCGCCAGGGTGCTGACGGTTGTCCGTGAGAAACAGATGGCCGGCGAGCAGTCCGCCGGAAGGAGGTAACCCCGAATGGAAGAGCGGAAACCTCACCGCAAGGTCCGGACCGGAACGGTCGTCAGCGACAAGATGGAGAAGACCGTGGTCGTCCGGGTAACGCGGTATGACGAACATCCCCTCTACGGTAAGAGGATCATCCGGGCGAAGAAGTACACCGCCCACGATGAGAACAACGAATGCAAAATGGGGGACCTTGTGACCATCGGTGAGTCACGGCCCCTGAGCAAGACCAAGAGATGGACCCTTCTCGAGATCGTCCGGCGCGCGCCCGTGTTCGACTCGGTCGAGGAGAACGGCGGGGAGGCATAGGCCATGATCCAGTTGACGACTGTTCTCAATGTGGCTGACAACTCCGGTGCGAAGAAGCTGTTCTGCATCCAGGTGCTCGGCGGAAGCAAAAGAAGGTTCGGCACCATCGGCGACGTAATCGTGGCGTCCGTCCGCGAGGCCATCCCCAACAGCAATATCGCGAAGGGGTCGGTGGTCAAGGCGGTCATCGTCAGGACCAAGAAGGAAATCCGCAGAGCGGACGGCTCGTACGTCCGGTTTGACGACAACGCCGCGGTGATCATCGACAACAACGGCGACCCCAAGGGAACCCGTATCTTCGGGCCGGTGGGACGGGAACTGAGAGCGAAGAAGTACATGCGCATCCTCTCCCTCGCCCCGGAAGTTGTGTAACGGAGGACAATGGACTATGGGCAAGATGAGACTGAAAAAAGGTGACCGGGTCCGGGTCATCTCCGGAAAAGACAAGGGAAAAGAGGGAAAGATTCTCCGCTCCATTCCCGACCGGGATCTCCTGGTCATTGAGGGCGTGAACATGGCGACAAAGCATGTGAAGCCCTCCCAGAAGAACCCCCAGTCCGGTATCGTGAAACAGGAAGGGCCGGTCTACGCCAGCAAGGTCATGCTCGTGTGCCCCTCTTGCGGCGCTGCTACCCGCGTTGGCCGCGGCTACCTCGACAGCGGAAAAAAGGTCCGTCTGTGCAAGGCATGCGGCGAAATCGTGGACCAGGTGTAAGGAGGAGAGTGCGCCATGACCCCTCGTTTTCTCGAGAAATATAAAAACGAAGTCACAGGAAACCTTGCGAAAGAATTCGGCTACAAGAACGTCATGGAGATCCCCCGCCTGAAGAAGATCGTGGTGAACATCGGAGCGGGCGAGGCGAAAGTCGACATCAAGTACATGGATGTCTCCATGGCGGAGCTTACGGCCATCACCGGGCAGCGTCCCCTCCTCAAGAGGGCGAAAAAGTCCGTGGCTGGGTTCAAGGTACGCCAGGGAATGCCGGTCGCCTGCACCGTCACCCTCCGGGGAGCCCGCATGTGGGAATTCCTCGACAGGCTCGTCTCCCTCGCCCTCCCGAGCATCAAGGACTTCCAGGGAGTGTCACCGCGGGGATTCGACGGAAGGGGCAACTACAACCTCGGCCTCCGGGAGCAGCTCATTTTCCCGGAGATCAACTATGACAAGGTCATCCGCCCGCGCGGGATGAACGTGTCGATCGTAACGTCCGCGAAAACGGATGAGGAAGCCCACGCTCTGCTCCGCGAGCTGGGAATGCCCTTCAACCGGTAGGAAAGGGGGATTTTCGAGATGGCAAGAAAGGCAATCAAGTACAAGACGACGCAGCCCCCGAAGTTCGCGGTGAGAAAGTATAACAGGTGCCCGCTCTGCGGCCGTGTTCACGGATACATGAGACGATTCAACATGTGCCGTTGCTGCTTCAGAAAGCTCGCTCGCGAGGGAAAAATCCCCGGCGTAGTGAAGTCTAGCTGGTAGCAGAGTGGACTGAAGGGGGTTACGAGGAATGTACGTCACCGATCCGATAGCGGATATGCTTGCGCGCATACGGAACGCGAACATGGTCTTCCATGAGAGCGTCGATGTGCCTTCAAGCAAAATCAAGATGGAAATCGCCCGTATTCTCAAGGAAGCGGGCTACATCAAGAACTACAAGGTTGTCAGCGACCCGAAAAAGCCCTACAGCTCCATCAGGCTTTTCCTCTCCTACGGTCCCAACCGGGAGCGGGTCATTCAGGGGCTTCGCAGGATCAGCAAGCCCGGCAGAAGAATCTACGTCGGCCATGCCGACCTTCCCAAGGTCATGGGCGGGCTTGGAATCGCGGTCATCTCCACCTCCAAGGGCCTCAAGACGGACACGGAAGCGACGCAGCTCGGCCTGGGCGGCGAAGTTCTCTGCTATGTCTGGTAAAGTGGGGGTGCGCTAGATGTCTCGAATCGGACGAAAAATTATTCCCCTCGGCTCCGGCGTGAGCATTGCCGTCAAGGACGGAAATGTGACCGTACAGGGCCCCAAGGGAAAGCTTTCGACTCCCACCGTTCCGGGAATCGACATCGCCGTTGAGGACGGGCACATTGTCGTCTCCAGGCAGAACGAGCAGAAGCAGACCAGGTCCTTTCACGGGATGATGAGGGCTCTTATCGCCAACATGGTCACCGGTGTGACCACCGGCTTCAAGAAGGACCTCGAGATCGTCGGCGTGGGATACCGCGCCCAGATGCAGGGGAAAAAGCTCATTCTGAACCTCGGTTATTCCAACCCGGTGGAGTTTGAAGCTCCCGAAGGGATAGTGATCGCCCTCGACGGTCCCACGAAACTTTCCGTGGCCGGTATTGACAAGCAGGCGGTGGGGCAGGTAGCGGCGATCATTCGCGGGTTCCGCTCTCCCGAACCTTACCAGGGCAAGGGAATCCGGTACACCGGCGAGCGGATCATCCGCAAGGCCGGAAAGACCGGCGCCAAGTAATTTGAGGTGAATTGACATGAAGATCAAAAGCAGAAGCGTTATGCGCGAAATTCGTCACGCCAGGCTTCGCAAACAGGTGTCCGGTACCGCCGCCAAGCCCAGGATGGCTGTTTTCCACAGCCTGTCCCACATCTACGTCCAGTTCATCGACGATGAAGCCGGGCATACCCTTGCGGCCGCTTCCACCGTGGAGCCCTCCGTCAAGAGCGTACTTGCCGGGACCTGCAACATGGATGCCGCCAAGGCGGTCGGCAAGGTCGCCGCAGAACGTGCTCTCGCCAAGGGCATCACGTCGGTGGTTTTCGACAGGGGCGGACACATGTTTCACGGCAAGGTTAAGGCCCTGGCGGAAGCCGCCCGCGAAGCCGGCCTGAAGTTCTAAGGGGAGGCGCAGAGGATGATCAGGAAAAAGATAGATCCCAAGGGGATGGAACTTACCGAGCGCGTCGTCGCCATCAACCGGGTCAGCAAGGTTGTCAAGGGCGGAAAGCGCTTCAAGTTCAGCGTCCTCGTCGTAGTAGGCGACGGAGACCGGTACGTCGGGGTCGGCATGGGCAAGGCGAAGGAGATTTCCGAAGCGGTCCGCAAGGGTATCGACAAAGCCGGCAAGAACCTCGTGGAGCTCAAGAGGATCGGGAACACCATTCCCCACCCGGTCAACGGGGTTTTCGGCGCGGCATCGGTCCTTCTCAAGCCCGCCCTTCCCGGAACGGGAGTCATCGCCGGCGGAGTGGTCCGGGCCATCATGGAGCTTGGCGGAGTGAAGGACGTGGTGACGAAGGTCATCGGCCGGACCTCCAACGCAATCAACGTGGCCTGGGCAACCGTGCAGGCTCTCGAAGAGATGCGTACCCCCGATGAAATTCTCCGGCTCAGGGGCAAGAAAACCCCCGAAGCCGCGGCGGAGTAGGAGGCATTCCCATGGCGAAGCTTCGAATCACATGGAAGAGGAGTTCCATCGGCAGGCCCGAGGTCCAGAAGCGGACCGTCCGTGCCCTTGGTCTCACCAAACTCAACCAGACAGTAGAACACGACGACACCCCCCAGATCCGCGGCATGGTCAACAAGGTCAGCCACCTGGTGGAATGTGTCACCGTGGAGAATTAGGGAGGGACACTCCATGAGCCTGCATGAACTGCGCCCTGCACCCGGAGCCAAGAGAAAAGGGAAACGGCTCGGACAGGGTATCGGAAGCGGAACGGGAAAAACGGCGGGAAAAGGACACAAGGGACAGAAGGCGAGGAGCGGCGGCGGAGTACGGCCGGGCTTCGAAGGCGGCCAGATGCCCATGATGCGCCGCATTCCCAAGAAGGGTTTCAACAACGCGAGATTCGCCAAGGAATTCCAGATCGTCAACGTGGAATCCCTTTCCTCCAGGTTTGAAGCTGGGGCGACGGTGGGCTTCTCCGAGATGTATGCAGCGCGCCTCGTCCAGAAGGACAATGTCCCCGTGAAGGTTCTCGCCACGGGCGACATTGACAAGGCGCTCACCGTGCAGGCCCAGGCGTTCAGCGCCCAGGCAAAAGCGAAGATCGAAGCAGCGGGTGGGAAGGCCGAGGTGATCTGAGTGATCGATTCCTTCCGGGATGCCTTCAGACTGCCTGACCTGAAAAGAAGAATCCTCTTCTCCCTCGGGGTGCTGTTCATTTTCCGCCTGGGGGCCCACGTCCCGACGCCCGGGATCGACGCTGAGGCCATGTCCCGCCTGTTCGACGGCGGGGGAGTTCTTGGATTCCTCGACATATTCGCGGGCGGCGCGCTGAGGCGGTTCAGCATCTTCGCGCTCGGCGTCGCCCCGTACATCAACGCGAGCATCGTCATGCAGCTGCTTGTGGTCATCTTCCCCGCC
>JAPXRK010000057.1:0-8005 GCA_033813575.1 Synergistales bacterium | reverse complement strand
TTCCCGGACTTCCTGGATGTCCCCGATTTCCGGGAAATCAGAGGGCCTGTGGGCCTCGATGACCTCACCGTCCTTCGAGACCACTTCATAGACCACGTTGGGGGCGGTGGCCACGAGTTCCACCCCGAACTCCCGACGGAGCCGTTCCTTTGAAACGTCCATGTGGAGCAGGCCGAGAAAGCCGCACCGGAAACCGAATCCCAAGGCCACGGACGTCTCGGGCTCGAAGTTGATGGATGAATCGTTGAGGGTCAATTTTTCCAGGGCGTCCCGGAGCTGGGGGTATTCGTCCCGCTCCACGGGGTAAAAACCGCAGAACACCACGGGCTTGACCTTGCGGTAACCCGGCAGGGGCGAGGCAGCGGGCCTGCCGTTGTCCGTGATGGTGTCGCCCGTATGGGCTTCCGCCACCGTTTTGATATTGGAGACCACATACCCCACTTCCCCGGCTGCCAGCTCGTCGCAGGGCTGGAAACCGGGACGGAACACACCTACCTCCTCCACGGGGAAGACACCTCCGGTGGCCATGAACCGGATGGTCTGGCCCGGACGGATCCTGCCGTTGATCACCCTGATGTAGCAGATGACCCCCTTGTAATTATCGTAGACGGAATCGAATATCATTGCCTGGAGGGGTGCTTCCCGGTCTCCTACAGGAGCGGGGACTTTTTCCACGACCCGTTCCAGGATATCCCCGATTCCCCTGCCCTCCTTCGCGCTGGCGAGGATGACATGATCGCAGTCAAGGCCCACTACATCTTCGATTTCCCGGATCACGTAGTCCGGCCGGGAGGACGGAAGGTCGATCTTGTTGATCACCGGTATGATTTCGAGTCCCTGGTCGACCGCCATGTAGGCGTTTGCCAGGGTCTGGGCCTCCACGCCCTGGGTGGCGTCCACCACGAGCAGCGCTCCTTCGCAGGCCGCAAGGGACCGGGAAACCTCGTAGCCGAAGTCCACGTGTCCCGGGGTGTCTATCAGGTTGAGCACGTATTCCCTGCCGTCCTTCGCCGTGTAGTTCATCTTCACGGGAACGAGCTTGATGGTTATGCCCCGTTCCCGTTCGAGGTCGAGGGAATCGAGGATCTGTTGCTTCATGTCCCTCAGGCCGATGGTGCTTGTGCTCTCGAGAAGACGGTCGGCAAGGGTGGACTTGCCGTGGTCTATGTGGGCGATGATGCAGAAGTTGCGTATGTACTGCTGTTCCATGGTGTTCTCCTTCCCGAAGTGCAGGAATCTCCGTTAATCAAAGAGGTGTGCGTTTCCCGGATCAAGGAGATCGTTTCTGCTGTTCAGATTGCTGAAAGACTTTTTGTAGCCCGGCAGATGAGAAAAATGTACATCATCTACAGCAGACACCTTCACGGAGTCATAAAACGACGTTATCTTCCGTTCTCCTGACCGCACCGCCCTCTCGATGGCAGGAATGCATTCCCTGCTGTAAAAAGCGTGGAGGGGTTCGAAATATCCGCCGATCCTCGGCACAACGATGTCGGCGTCTTCCGTCCCGCAGCTCCACAGGGTCCTGACGACGGCCTCGGAAATCCAGGGCATGTCACAGGCGCAGACAAAAGACCACCTGAGGGAAGCCCGCTTCAATCCCTCCAGGATGCCCGCAAGGGGCCCTTCCCCTTCCTGCCTGTCTTCCACGAGGCGCAGGCCGTACTGAGAGATTATACCCGAGAGCATGCCGGAAACATACGGTGTTTGTCTCGGTGCCACGGAAAGGAGAATTTCACCCGAAAAACGGGACACTTTCCTGAGCACCTTGAGAACGAGGGGAACCGAGTTGACCTCGAGGAACAGTTTTTCTCCCCCCATCCGGCGGCCATAACCGCCTGCGAGGACTATGACTGATACAGGTACCCCTTGCAGGTGCTCCATGTTCGCCTGCTCTCCTTTTATTGACATTTTTTGCGTTCTAGTAAATAATGTGAGCACAACACTCTGCCGGAGGTGCCCCCCATGGAAAAAAAAGAGTTTCTGTACGAAGGAAAGGCGAAAAAAGTATGGACCACTGACGATCCTTCCGTGTACGTCGTGGAATATAAAAATTCCCTCACGGCCTTCAACGCGCTGAAAAAAGACTCCATAGAAGGCAAGGGGAGACTCAACAACCTCATCAGCTCGGCCATGTTCGAGCATCTGGGGAAAAAAGGCGTTCCCACCCATTTTATCAGCAGGATCGACGAGCTCCAGCAGCTTGTCAGGAAAGTCACCATTATTCCCATCGAGGTCGTGGTGAGGAATATCACCACCGGAACCCTCTGCAAACGCCTCGGAGTGGAGGAAGGCATGGTGCTCCCCCGACCCTTGGTTGAACTCTACCTGAAGGACGACGCCCTGGGGGATCCTATCATAACGGAGGACCATGCCCTCCTTTTCGGCTGGTCTACCCCGGAGCAGTTAAATAAAATAAAGGAAATAACCCTCAAGGTCAATTCTCTTCTCTCCGAATACTTCCTCGCCCTCGGGATCATCCTGGTGGATTTCAAGCTCGAGTTCGGAACCGACATGAAAGGGAACCTTGTCCTCGCGGACGAAATTTCTCCCGATACCTGCCGGTTCTGGGACAGGGACACTAAAAAACGTCTCGACAAGGACCGTTTCAGAAAAGACCTCGGCGATGTACTGGGCGCCTACGAAGAAATCTGGAGACGGATCTCCTCAGCGGAGGCCCTGTGATGTTCCGGCACGTCCATATTTTTGTCCAGCTCAAGGACGGCGTTCTCGACATCCAGGGAAAGGCCGTGGCAAATTCGCTTGTTTCCCTCGGCCATGGATCCCTGGGATCAGCAAAGGTCGGGAAGTACATTCAGCTCTGGATCGATGCCGATTCGCCGGCCGACGCCAGGAAAGAAGCGGAAAAGATGTGCGACGACCTCCTGGTCAACCCCATAATCGAACAGTACCGCATCGAAGTGGAGGGAGAGTAGGTGAAGACCGCCGTCGTCATTTTCCCGGGAAGCAACTGTGACCGGGACGTCATTCACTCCGTACGGGACACCCTCGGATGCGAAGTGGAATCCGTCTGGCACAGGGAAGAACTGCTCCCCGAAGAAACCGATCTCGTCATTCTTCCGGGCGGTTTTTCCTATGGAGATTACCTGAGAAGCGGCGCCATGGCTGCCCGTTCCCCAGTCATGGGGGCGGTAAAGGAGCACGCCGGACGGGGCGGCCTCCTTCTCGGCATCTGCAACGGCTTCCAGATACTGACCGAATCCCGGCTTCTTCCCGGGGTGCTGCTGCCCAATAAAACCCTTTCATTCATATGCAGGCCCTGCTTTTTGTCGGTGGAAAACACGGAAACCCCCTTTACGTGTCTTTTCAGGAAAGGACAGGTGGTGCAATTTCCCATCGCCCACGGGGACGGTCTGTTCTTCCTCCCCGCAGACGAGCTCGATGACCTCGAAAACAAGGGCGGAGCCGTGTTCCGTTATGTCTCCCCGCGGGGGGACAGTGGCGATGAGTGGAATCCCAACGGGTCTGTGAACAACATCGCAGGCATAGTCAATCCCCGGGGCAATATTCTCGGCCTTATGCCCCACCCCGAAAGGGCGGGCGAGGCCATTCTCGGAGGAGAGGACGGCCGTCTTTTCTGGCGGTCCGTCGCTTCTTTCCTTGAAAAAGGAGGCAGGCGCCATGGACTTCAGTAAATACGGCATAAAAAAGGAAGAATTCGCCGCCGCCGAAGCCGCCCTGGGAAGGGAACCCAATGAATGCGAACTCAGGATCCTTGGAGTCATGTGGTCTGAGCACTGCAGCTACAAGTCCACGAAACACCTTCTGAAGCATTTTCCGACCAGGGGACCGAAAGTCGTCCTCGGACCCGGTGAGAACGCGGGGATCGTCGACCTCGGAGACGGACTGGGAGCGGCGTTCAAGGCTGAAAGCCACAACCACCCGTCCGCCGTGGCCCCCTACCAGGGAGCCGCCACGGGAGTCGGCGGTATCATACGGGATATTCTCGCCCTTGGGGCCAGGCCGGTGGCTTCCATGGACGGACTCTTCTTCGGAGACCCGGAACATCCGAGAACCGGTCACCTTTCCGCGGGAATCGTGAAGGGAGTGGGAGACTACGGGAATGCCGTCGGCGTCCCCACCGTCGGAGGAAAAACGGCCTACGATCCATGCTACAACGAAAATCCCCTTCTCAACGCCTTCTGCATCGGCCTCGTCGAACTGGATATGATTGTCAGCTCCCAGACTGCCCGCCCGGGGCAGCTTGTCGTCCTTCTCGGCTCCAAAACGGGGCGCGACGGCATCGCCGGAGCCGCTTTCGCATCGGTCGAACTTTCGGAGGACGCGAAGGAAAGCAGGCCTTCCATACAGATCGGAGATCCCTTCGCGGAAAAAATGCTTATCGAGGCCTGCCTTGAACTGAAGGAGAAAAATCTCATCGTCAGTATGCAGGATATGGGTGCTGCCGGCATCACCTCCTCTTCGAGCGAAGTGGCGGCAAAGAGCGGTGTCGGAATGAAACTCCACTTCGACAGGGTGCCTCTTCGGGCTGCGGACATGGAGCCTTGGGAGATCGCCCTCTCCGAATCCCAGGAGAGGATGCTTCTCATCGTAGAGCCCGGGAATATGGATGAGGTCTCCTCGGTTGCGCGGAAATGGGAACTTGACTGCGCGGTCATCGGTGAAACCGAGGAGGGCGATGACTACTCCATTTTCTTCCACGGTGAAAAAGTCGCCTCCCTTCCCGCCACGCTCATCGGGGACGGGTGCCCTCCCATTCACTGGCCGGCGGAAAAACCTGCAGACTTTGAAACACGATGGGATTTCGACCTGGACGGGCTTCCTGTTCCCGGAGACTGGAACACCGCATTGCTCACCCTCCTCGGGAATCCTTCCATGGCTCCCAAACACTGGATTTTCGAGCAGTACGACTCCATGGTGCAGCTCAACACGGTCATGGGACCGGGGCATCCGGTGAGCGTTCTCAGGATCAAGGGAAGAGAATCTCTTATCGCCCTGGTACTCGATGCGGATCCATGGAAATGCGGCCTCGATCCGTTCGGCGGAGGAGCCGAAACGGTTGCCAGGACCGTGCGGACCCTTTCGGTTGCGGGGGCTGAATCCCTCGGGCTGACGGACTGTCTCAATTTCCCGTCCCCTGAGGTTCCCGGGCAGTACTGGGCCCTTGAAGAATGCATCAAGGGAATGGCGGCTGCGTGCGAAGCCCTTTGTTGTCCCGTGGTTTCCGGGAACGTGAGCCTCTACAACGAAACGAAATCCGGCGCCATCCTGCCCACTCCCGTGGTGGGAACCGTGGGGCTCATTCCGAGCTCCGGGGATTTTCTTCCCTCCGGTGCCTGGGAAGAAGGAGATGTCCTCTTCCTCGTTGGCCCCTGCAACCCCTCCCTCGCCGGCAGCGGGTACATCCGGTCCCTCGGGCTGCCCCTGAGAGGGCGCCCTCTCGTGTTCTCCGGTGAGGCCGAGAGGGATTTTTCTGAAAGGGCTGTCAGAACAGCCCGAAAAAAAGCGGCCCACAGCGGGCGGGCTCTTGCAGGAGGGGGACTTGCCGCCGCCCTGGCGAAGGACGCTTCGGAAAGCGGCAGCGGAGCCCGCATCGCCCTTGGGGTCCCCACGAGGAAAGACGTGGTTCTTTTCGGCGAGGGAGGAGCACGGGCACTGTATTCCGTTCCCATGTCCAGGGTACCTCTCTTCAAAACGATCTGGAGCGGCTATCCCTGCCTTGAACTTGGTCGGGCGGGTGGTGACGTCCTTTCCGTCGAGGGGGCTTTCAGCCTGGAAGTTTCACGACTGCGGGAAATCTGGAGGAATCGTTGAATGTGCGGCATTTTCGGCGCCTACTCCCCCATGGGGAAAAAGGTCCTGGAGGATGTCTACCTGGGCCTCTACGCCCTCCAGCACAGAGGCCAGGAAGCGGCGGGAGTGGCCTGGGTCAATTCCCAGGGCCGGATTTCCTCGATCAAGGGAGCCGGACTCGTCCACCTCGCCCTGAACCAGGCGGAACTTGCGGCCGTGGAGACTTCGTGCGCCATCGGCCACGTCCGGTACTCCACGGCAGGAGGATCGGAACTGGCGAATGCCCAGCCGCTCACCGCCAGCACTTCGAAAACCTCCCTCGCCGTGGCGCATAACGGAAACCTTACCAATGCGGGGGGAATCAAGCTTTTCCTTGAAAACAGGGGAGCCATCTTTCATTCGGCCACCGATACGGAGGTCATTCTCCACCTCATGGCCCACCAGCCCCACAAGGAGTCCCTGGACGCATTGCTGGATTCTCTCACCAGACTGAGGGGGGCCTACTCCCTCGCCATGGTGGTGGGCCAGGATCTTGTGGCCGCCAGGGACCCCTGGGGATTCCGGCCGCTGGTCATAGGACAGCGGGACGACGTATTCTACGTCTCCTCCGAAACCTGCGCCCTGAACCTCGTAGGCGCATCGGTGGTCCAGGAAGTGGAGCCGGGAGAAGTTGTCATCTTCGGCCGGAAAGGCATGGATTCAATCCCCATTCCTTTGGAAGTGAAGCGCCGGTACGGATGCGCCTTCGAGTTCGTCTATTTTGCCAGGCCCGACAGCGTCATCAGCGGCCGCTCGGTCTACGAGGTCAGGAAGGAACTGGGAAGGGAGCTTGCCGACCGGGCGCCGTGCCCCGAAGCCCATCTCGCCACGGGAATGCCGGACAGCGGCACCATCGCCGCCCTCGGCTACGCGGAGAAAAGCGCCACTCCCTACGAACAGACCGTGGTCAGGAACAGGTATGTCGGCAGGACATTCATCGAGCCCACCCAGCGGGTCCGGGAACTCGGCGTGAGAATCAAGCTCAACCCCATCACGGAGGTGCTGTCGGGGAAAAACGTCGTGGTGGTGGACGACTCCATCGTCCGGGGAACCACGTGCCAGAGGATGATTTCCATGATAAAGGCATGCGGCGCAAGCCAGGTTCATGTCAGGATTTCGTCTCCGCCGGTGCGGTTCCCCTGCTACTACGGCATCGATACGCCGACCAGGGTAGAACTTGCGGCGGCCCGGATGAATCTCCGGCAGCTCGAACGGGAGGTGGGGGCGGATTCCCTCGCCTACATCACCGAGGAGGACCTCATCAAGGCGATCGGACTTCCCTGCGGCGAGGTCTGCACTGCCTGCTTTTCCGGCCAGTATATGGAGGGAGGAGAAGATCATGAACCTGAACTATAGGGACGCGGGAGTGGACATTCCCCTTGCGGACCAATGGGTAGGAACCATCAGGAATATCGTCCGGTCCATGCCGCCCGACCCGAACGTTCTGGGAGGCATCGGCGGATTCAGCGGCCTCTACAGGCTTCCCGGCGGGCTTGTCCTCGCGGGGTGCTGCGACGGTGTGGGAACGAAGATCGAAGTGGCCAAGGCGGCGGAAAATTTTGACGGGATCGGCCAGGACCTGGTGGCCATGAACGTGAACGACCTTGTGACCTGCGGTGCCCGGCCTCTCTTCTTCCTGGACTATATCGCCTGCGGAAGGCTGAAACCCGAAATTCTCGGCCCCATCGTGGAAAGCGCTGCCCGGGCCTGCCGGGAGAGCGGATGTGCCCTCCTCGGCGGGGAGACGGCGGAAATGCCCGGTACCTACGCAGAAGACGGGCTGGACCTTGCGGGCTTTTCCGTCGGGATGCTCAGGGAGGAGGAAATTATCGACGGAAGCCGGATTGGCCCCGGCGACGCCGTAGTCGGCATTGCGAGCTCGGGAGTTCACAGCAACGGTTTTTCCCTCGTCAGGAAGGCTTTTTTCTCTTCCGGAGATCCCTGCGGTCTTTCCGACACGCCGGAAGCGCTGGGGGGGAAAACTCTCGGCGAGAGCCTCCTCGTTCCCACGAGACTGTATGTCTCCGTCGCCCTCGAGGCCGCCCGGTCGGGACTTGTGGGGGGTATGGCCCACATCACCGGCGGGGGGCTCTATGACAACATCCGCCGGGTCGTCCCAGGCAGCCTTTCCCTGGCTATTGACTACGACGCCTGGCCCCGTCCTCCCATATTCTCCCTTCTCCGGGACCGG
>JAPXRK010000056.1:0-8023 GCA_033813575.1 Synergistales bacterium | reverse complement strand
CCCCTGAGTGGTATAATGAATTCGGCTTCTAAACTGAAAAACAAGTGAAAAGAGGTGGATGAAAATGAAAATGCATCGCACAATCCCGCTGTTTCTTCTGGCGGCTGCATTCTTTGCCCTGTCTGCCCCCTTTGAGGCTTCAGCATGGCGGGGTGTTCAAAAGTGGAGCCACGACGCCCGGAACAGCGTTTCGGGATCCCCCGCAGCCGTGAACGGCACTGTCGTCATCGGCGACAGCGAAGGGCGCCTTCTCGCTCTCGACAAAACCACCGGAGAGCTCCGGTGGACCTTTGCTGCGGGCGCCTCCATCAACGGAGCCCCCGCCCTCCTCGGCGCCACGCTGTTTACGGGAGGAGCCGACGGCACCCTCTTCGCCGTCGACGCGGCCACGGGCAGGGAAGTCTGGCATTTCAGCCCCCCGGAAAAGTACACCCCCGGCGCCATCTTGTCTTCCCCTGCCGCGGGAAACGGCCGCGTCTACTTCAACAGCGCCGACGGCAAGGTCTACGCTCTCGACGCGGCGTCGGGAAACCTGGCCTGGACATTCGACACGGGGCGTGAGCTTCGCTCATCCCCGGTCCTCAGCGGCAGCCTCCTGTTCGTCGGGGCATACGAAGGGCTCTTCCACGCCCTTGATGCCGCGACGGGGAAAAAGGCATGGGGCGGCGGAAGCGGCGGCCCCATCACCACACCGACGGCGGCGGACGGGATGGTCCTCTTCGGAAGCTGGGACGGGACACTGCAGTCGGTCAAAATTCAGGGTGTGATCCCCCAGTGGAGATACAGCGCCGGAGAAGCCATCACCACCAGGCCCCTGGTCGCGGGAGGCAGGATTTTCTTCGGAACGGTGAACGGAAAGCTGGCGGCCCTGGAAAGCGCCTCGGGAAAGCTTCTCTGGGAATTTCCCGTACCGGGGGGCATCCACTCCAATCCTGCCTATCACGAGGGCATGGTGTTTTTCGGCAGCGACGGGGGCACCCTCTTCGCCCTGGACGCGGCGACCGGCAGGGAGGCATGGAAATTCGAGTCCGGCCGGGAGATCATGTCCGACCCCCTCTTTGTGGACGGAGTGCTCTACTTCGGAAGCTACGACGGAAAAGTCTACGCCTTCGAGTAAAAACCTTTCCGGAGGACCGGGGGGAGAGGGAGCGCCCTCTTCCCCCTTTGTTTTTCTCCGCCGGAGCCCCTATAATTCGGACAGCACAGCCCGGGAACACTGCAGACGGGAGGTCGGGACATGACGTCCATTTCAGGGAAGGCACGGGACGGATCTTCACAGGAAGAGCATACCCGGAGGATGACGGAACTCGAGGATGCCCTCCGCAGGGCCGAGGAGAGCAGCAGGAACAAGAGCGCATTCATCGCCAACCTCAGCCACGAAATACTCATCCCTCTCAACTCCATCATCGGCGTGGCAAACCTCTTTCAGGGGACCAGGCTGGACCTGGAGCAGAAAAAATTCGTCGAAATGCTCACCGCATCGGCGAGCGATCTTCGCCACCTGGTGGAGGAACTCCTCGACCTCTCCCTCATAGAAACGGGAAAGCTCATCCTGAAGAGCGAACCTTTCCCGGTCCGGTCAGCCTGTTCCAGGACGGTCCGGCCTCTCGCCCTTTCGATCCGGGAACGGGGGCTTTCCCTGGAACTTCACGTAGATCCTGCCGTTCCGGAGTTTCTCCTGGGGGACAGCGCGCGGTTTGGCCAGATCCTCGGAAACATGGTGGCCAACGCCATCGCCTTTACACCCAAAGGGGCAATTCAGGTCAGAGTCTTCCCGGAGGAGGAAACGGAATGGTCCGTCCTCCTTCACGTCACTGCGAACCATCCTGACGGCGGGGCCGGAGCGGAGAAAAGACGGGATGCGGACTTTTCGAACATGGAACGGAAAGAATTTTCCGCGTCCTTTCAGGGGGCCGGAATGGGCCTTCTCATTGCCCGGGGGATCGCGGAAGCCATGGGAGGGAAGCTTTGGACGGAGTTTTCCGGTTCAGGCGGCCGGAGCATTCATTTCCTGGCCTCCATAGGAAAGGTTCTCCGGGGGGAGGCGTTTTCGGGAAAGGAAGAGGAATCAGGGTAGTTTTTTCCGGGGGCGGCTTCTCCCCTCCCCGGGAAGATTTCCGTCCTTGTGGTGGACGACAACAGGTTCAACAGGAGCCTCACCAGGGCCATTCTCAGGAAAATGGGCGGTCCGGGATGGATGGTCTCCCTGGCGGAAGGCGGAGCCGAGGCGCTGCACCTCATGGAAGAGCGGCACTTCGACCTTGTCTTCATGGATGTCCAGATGCCGGAAATGGACGGTCTCGAATGCGCCCGGCTTGCCAGGAAGCTGGAGGCCGGGCTGGGCCGCAGGTCCGTCATCATCGCCATGACGGCATACGCCATGGAGGGAGACCGCCGGATGTGCCTCGACGGGGGGATGGATGACTACATCGCCAAGCCTGTGGAGGCCGGGGAACTCCGCTCCGTCATCTCCAGAAACCTGGTCTAGCTGTTTCGGACCAGCACGCACAGGGCTGTCTGGTCGTCCCTGGCCGCTCCCGTGCAGCCGACCTGGAACAGGCGGTCGTAAGCTTCTGGAAAGGAAAGGAGTTCGTTTTCCTGTTCACCCTGCTGGTCGAGAAAACCGTCGCTCAGGAAAAGAAAGTACTCGCCCTGTTCCACGGAGAGACTGCCTGAGCCGAAGGCGGCCGCCCCGGGAAGCCCCAGCAGCGATCCCGGGGCGGTGATCTTTTTCAGCCCGCAGCACCTGCCGTGCCAGAAGGTGTTGATTCCGGCGGCGCAGTAATCCAGCCGTTTCTCCGGCAGGTTCAGCCGGAAACAGACTGCCGCGGCAAAAGAATCGGAAAGGATCCTGCTTTCCGCCATGGAGTTCACCCAGACCAGTTTTTCTTCGAGAGAGGTGCCTGCCCGGGCATCATCCTCGAAGGCCTGGTGGAAAAGGACCATGATGGCCGACGTCCGGAGGGCGGCCGGAACGCCGTGCCCCATGACGTCAAAAAGGTACCCGCTGAGGATTCCCTGCCGTTCGTCCCATTGATAGCCGAACATATCGCCGCTGATGAGGTGCATGGGGCGGTAGATGCCCCTGACCTCGATCCGCCCGTCTCCCTCCAGGTCTCCGGGCAGAAACCCCCTCTGGATCGAGGCCGCGAGGGAGACGCTGTCGTGGACAAGGTTTTCCGGCGAGACATCCGAAGCGACCATCATCATCACATCTCCGGAATTCCCTGAGAGGGAGCGGCAGGTTAGCTGGACCGGAAAGAAGAGGCCGTTCTTCTTTCTATGAGTCGCAGTCAGGAGGGAAAAGGAATCCTTCCGGAGAAGCCCCTCCCATTCGGGGAAAAGTTCGTCCATGGACAGAGCGGCAGTCTCTCGGCAGGAATATCCGTACAGTGCCCGCGCCGCTTCGTTGATATACAAAACTGCCCCCGTGGAAGCTTCCCAAATCACAAGGGCCTCGCAGAACATATCGAGGAGGTTCATGGCGTCAAACCTGAAACCGGCCACCTCCAGGGACAGCGGGACTCCCCCGCACTCTTTGATGGTCACGGGCTCAGGCCCCGGAGCCGCCGGGCGCCGAACCGGGCTTGTTCATGAACAGGCTGAGCAGCCGCCCTGACTCCCCGATGCTGCATTCGTCCGCAATGTGAAGAAAGATCTGCACTCCCCTTCCGGATTCCCGAAGAACGTCGTCAAATATCCCCGGGTCGGGCTTCGTGTCATGGGAAAAACCGCCGCTGCGGCTCCTGACGGCGGCGCAGATCCTGGAACCTTCGTCCCGGACGGAAAGCTCCACCTCTTCCTCGGGGCCTGTCCGGCCCCCATGGATCAGGGCGTTGTTCACCGCTTCGTTGAGCGCGAGGAAAAAGAGCATACCCTGCCGTCCGCCAAGATCCCGGAAAACGGAAAGGATCCGCTCCCTGTGCGGAGCAAACTGTTCAATAGAACTGAAGCGGATTTCCACCAGGGTTCCGCCCGCTTCCATTCCCATCGCTCCCTTCGGACCGCCGCGAGTACCGGATTTTTTAATCATACCACACGGTTCTCTTCAAAAAAAAGGGGCCCCTCAGGGCCCCTTCCGGTCACGATTTCCGTCAGTTCTTTTTCGCTCCTGAGAGCAGATCCGCCCTGTCCGTCCTCTCCCATGCGGGAAGGGGATCCAGGTCGATCCTGCCCATGTGTCCGTAAGCGGCGAGCCTCCTGTACTGGGGCTTTCTCAGTTCGAGATCCCGGATGATGGCTGCGGGGCGGAAATCAAAATGTTTCCTGACCAGGGACGTGATCTCCTCGTCGGAGACGCCCCTGGAGGTTCCCCTGGTATCCACCATGATGGAAACAGGCTCGGCCACTCCGATGGCATAGGCCACCTGCACGAGGCACTGGTCGGCCAGTCCCGCGGCAACCACGTTCTTGGCCACGTAACGGGCCATGTAGGCTCCCGAGCGGTCCACCTTGGTGGGGTCCTTGCCGGAGAAAGCGCCGCCGCCGTGGGCGACCCAGCTTCCGTAGGTATCCACGATGATTTTCCTGCCGGTGAGTCCCGTGTCGGCCATGGGACCTCCCTTTTCGAACCGGCCGGAGGGATTCACCAGGATCCTGGTACTGCCGTTCATCAGGTATTTCGGCACCACGGGGCTGATCACGTGCTCGACGATATCCGCCCGGATCTCATCGTTCGTCGCTTCCGGATGGTGCTGGGCGGAGACGACGATGGTATCGGCGTGGACAGCCTTGCCGTCCACGTACTCCAAGGTCACCTGAGTCTTCCCGTCGGGACGGAGATAGGGGATCGTCCCGTTCTTCCTGACCTCCGCCAGTCTCCGGGCGAGCCGGTGAGCAAGGGCTATGGGCATGGGAAGGTACTCCTCGGTTTCATTGCAGGCGAAACCGGTCATCATTCCCTGGTCTCCCGCGCCGATCCTGGCGATGTCTTCCTCGGACACGATATGCTCCCGGATTTCGAGGGCCGTGTCCACTCCCCTCTTGATATCCTCCGACTGCTCGTCTATGGCGGTGATCACGGCGCAGGTGTCCCCGTCAAAGCCGTATTTCGCCCTGGTGTAGCCAATGTCCTTCACGATGTCCCTGGCAATCTTCGGTATGTCCACGTAGGTCTGCGTCGTTATCTCTCCCGCCACCATGACCATTCCCGTGGTGCACAGCACTTCGCAGGCCACGCGGCCCATGGGGTCGTCCTTCAGGATGGCGTCGAGCACTCCGTCTGAAATCTGGTCCGCCACCTTGTCGGGGTGTCCTTCGGTCACTGATTCGGAAGAGAAGAGGTACCGCTCACTTGTCAATTGTTTTTCCTCCTTGTTTGGAAAATAAAAAAAGACCCTCACAAGAGGGCCTTTGAAGGGTCATCAAACGCACTCTCTTATCATTCAGCCTGCGGCTGCTGGTATTGGCACCATACCTTTTCAGGCAGGTTGCCGGGCTTCATCGGGCCAGTCCCTCCACCTCTCTTGATAAGAGTCTCGGTTGTCAAAGTTGAAGACATAATACAAACAGAAGAATTATACGCTATCCTGCACTCCTGTCAACAACGAATTTCAGCTCGAATCCGCAGGTTCGTTTTTCCGGAGAGTTTTTTGGCTGCGGATTTTGCTTCAGCCAGAGAGACATTCCGCCCTTCTCCACCGGAAAAGGACGCTCTCTTGCCGAGTGTGTGGAGAAACGAGAAAACGGAATCGTTTGACATATTCTTTCGCGGGCAGTATATTTTTATCCGGAATAGGATGACGGAGGTGGGTGGTATGGTTTCAGCCTTTTCTGTCCTGCCCCTCGATGGGACCGACAGGTCGAGAAGAAACTATCTCGATCCCCGCTATCCTGTGCGGAGATACACCGAACAGATTTCCTTCTCCGACGGCCGGGCCCGCCTGAACGCCCTCCGGGGCGACCGGACACTGGAACGCGTTCTCGACAACTTCCAGGTCAGGGCCGCCATGCACAACCGGTACCTCCAGTTCACCGTTCAGGAAGAGGCCGACATCGTGCAGGTCATCGTCAAGGAGAGCGACGACGGGGAGAAGATCATCCGCAAAATCCCTTCCGACGAAATAGTGCGGCTCATAGCCAAAAGAAACGAAATTCTGGGTTTCCTCTTCGACATGGTTATTTAGTCAGGATGATCCCACGGTAGAAAGGAGCGGTGAGCGTCCGATGAAGATAACCAGTGAGGAGTACCAGGTCCTCTTTCCCCGGGGCAGGGAGATCCAGGCCCCCCAGCCGGTGCGGGACGAGCGGAAAATTTCCGGCAGGCGCGAAGAGGAACGGGCGGAAGAAACCCTTCAGGCCCAGGAGACGAGAAACAGGGAGCTTGCAGACCTGGGGCTGGGAACGAAACTCAATCTGGAAGGCTGAAGCGGAGAGAAAGCAGGGGCGGGGAGAACATCCCCGCCCCCTTTTTTGCACCCTACTTGCAGGGGGAATAACCGCAGCTGAAGCAGTATTCACAGCCGGAGATCATTTCCATGGGCGCCCCGCACTCCGGGCAGGCAACGCCGCCTTCGGTCCCGTGAACGTCGCCGTCCTTCCCGATCAGTTTTTCCAGCAGGACGGCGATGGCGTCCGGAATTGAACGGGCGACGTGCTTGTCGTCGAATTCGAACAGCCAGTACTCCTTGCCTGAGAGCCCCTTCAGGGTGGCTATGAAATCCTCGAGCTTCCCTCCGCTCCGGAGGCCGATGGAAATGGCCCTCGAAAGGGCTTCCGTCATTGCCTTCAGCTCGGAACCGCTCTTTCCGATGGTGGCGAAGACCTCGAAAGGCTCCGTCCCGTCGAAGTTCAGGGTTACGTAGATGCTGCCCCAGGGCGTCTGCTCCTTGATGGTCTTTCCGAACACCACGAGCCCGGGGCGCTCCTTGACCCTGCTCGTGTGGGGAACCTGCTCCTCGGGCTTTTTCGCCGTCTCGATGGGCTGGAACGAGCGGGAGCCGTCACGGTAAATGGTGATGCCCTTGGCCCCCATGGCGTAGCACCTGCGGTAGATCTGCTTCACCTCGTCCACCGTGGCGTCGGAGTGAAGGTTCACCGTCTTGCTGATGCCGCTGTCCACCACCCGGGCAAAGATGCCCGTCACCTCCACGTGCTCGTCGGGCGGAATGTCGTAGGCTGTCACAAGAACCGGGTCGGAAAGGCCACCCTTTTCGTGCAGTTCGTCCACCTGGGCCGGTGAAAGAAGCTTGTGGCAGAACTCCCTCGTTTCCTGCCCCTCGCCGTCGGCCCTGGCGATCCGCCGGGTCCAGCTCCAGGCGAAATTCGGCTCGATGCCGGCGCTGGTGTCTATGAGCATGGAAATGGACCCCGTGGGAGCGATGGAGAGCCTCCGGCTGTTCCTCACCTTCCCTTTCGCGAAGGCAAGAAGCACGTTTCCCGCCAGTTCCAGCCGCTCTCTCTCGGTCCCGAGCCCCTGGGCGGTGGAAAAGCCTTCGAGGGCGTTCGAGAGGGTATAGGGGATGGTGCTCGAAGACCGCATCTTCTCCAGCAGGGAACGATATCCCTCCCGGTCGAGCCTGCCGTACCACGACTCGGGGAAAAGTTCCTCTCCCTGCTCCCTTGCGAATTTCGAAAAAAGCTCCTCTACAAGGCCCGCCTCCGGGAAGGGATCCTTCCCCATATCCGAAACGATTCCTGCGGCGGCGCAGAGGGCGGCGCACCCCATGGAGTCCCCCAGGCATTTGCAGAATTCGCTGAACCGCGGCGAACCGTACCGCATTCCAAGCAGGATGGCGGCGTCGGCCAGCCCCATGATGCCGAGCCCAACGGGACGTATCCGCTTCGTCCTTTCCTCGATCCTCTCCAGGGGGTAGGAGCAGGCGTCGATCACCAGGTCGAGGTAGTACATGGAGCGATAGACCTGGTCCACGAAGGCTTTGAAATCGAAGGATTTCCTTCCGTCGGGGGCGGTGGTGACGAAGGCCTCCACGTTCACGGAGCCGAGATTGCAGCTTGTGTAGTTCGGCAGGGGCTGTTCGCCGCACGGATTGGTGGATTCGATCCTCCACGTCTCGCCAAGCTT
>JAPXRK010000055.1:0-8127 GCA_033813575.1 Synergistales bacterium | reverse complement strand
GCCCTGACCAGGCAGGCGAAGATCCCTTTCCCCTTCAGAAGCCCGAAGGGAAGGGAGAGCCCGAGCACCCGGTTGAGGGCGGGAAGGTCTTTCATGATAAGCTGCTCCTGGAGGGGGATGCCGGCGGTGAGGAAGAGAATTTTCTTTCCGGAGGCAGCCGCCTCGAGCATGGCCGGAATAAGGAGGGCAAAAGTCTTCCCCACTCCCGGAGGCGCTTCGGCTGCGAGAATCTCGCCCGCTCCGCCGAGAAGGGTTCGTCTCACTTCCTCGGCGAGGTCAGCCTGCTGCTTCCTGTATTCAAAAGAGGGGAATATCTCTGCGAGCCTGCCGGAAGGGCCGAAGAAATTCTCCATTGAGGGTATGTCCATCACGGTTTTCTCTCTTCCTTTTTCGGGACATTTTTTCCATCCCTTGCTAATATAACAGAAATCGTGCTAGAATGTCGTGGTTCTGGCGGGAGGAGGTGAGGTTCATGCCCAATAAGAAGTCCGCAGCGAAAAGGATGAAAACCAGCGAAAAGAATAGGCTCTACAACCGTTTCTGGACGACGCGCTGCAAGAACGCCGTGAAGAAAGTCCTTGAAGCTGTTGAAAACAAGGATACGGCCCTCGCTGAGAAGCGTCTTGCCATCGCCCAGAGCGTCATCGACAAGGCGGTTGTCAAGGGCGTTATGCATGGAAACACAGGATCCAGAAGAAAGTCCATGATCACGAACAGGGTGAAGACCCTTTACACTCAGTCGGCCTGATTTCACATCATTTCGGCACGGCGGGACATTTCAAGCTGAGCGGACGGACGTCCTCTCGGCTTTTTTTATGTGTTCCCGGCGCTCCCCATGCACCTGGCCAAAAGAGCCTCGAAACCGAACCAGCCTTCAGCAGTAGAAGTTTTCTCCTTCCAGGATAGAGCGATGAGACCGGCGGCAAGGTCAGCCAAAGCCCGGGCCGGATAGTGCCTGAGGGCTTCCCTGGACATTTTCAGGGGGTATTCCTTGATTTGGAGGACGAGCCGAACCCAGTCGCCGCCCCTTTCGGGGAAGAGCTCAAGGTAGAGCGCGGGGCGGATCCTGTTGTACAGTGCGGTGACAAGGGGAAGGACGCTGTCCTCTTTTTTGAGGTGCTCCAGGCAGGAGAAGATTTCACCCGCACGGCCCGCGCAGAAGGCATCGAGAAAGGAAAGCATCCTGCTCTTCCCCTCGTCGAAAGAGAGGCTTTTCACCATGTCCCCTGTGACGACCTCCCCGGCGGCATACCTGCCGAGCTTGCCCACTTCGGACCGGAGTTCGCCGGGGTCGTCAAGCATCTCGGCCAGGAAGGCAGCCCCGTCGTCGGACATATGGACGTCCATCTCCTTCGCCACCTTCATGAGCCACCCCTTCCGCTCCCATGGGGCAAGGGAAGTGGTCTCCGGACGCAGGAATCCGACTTTTTTCTTTATCTCAGGAGCGAAAAGTTTCGTGGGAGCCGATTCATAGACCAGGAGGATGACTTCCGCGGCCCCCTCCTCTTCGAGGAAGGGCTCCAGGGCATCGGGGAAGGGGCCGAGAAATTCGGCCCCTTCCACAACCGTCACCCGTTTTTCGTCGAACAGGCTGCCCGTCCTGCCGGCGGAAATCAGAGCAGACCATTCTCCTCCTTCGGAAACCCCGGAACGGGTATACCCCTCCGCCGCGAGAGCGGCTAGGGTGTCCTCCAGAAGCTGTCGCCCGGCGGCGCCGGATGTGGTCAGCGCCTTGAGCCTGGGCACTACCCCTTCACCACCACGTTGACGAGCCTGTCGGGGACAGCGATAATCCTGACGATCTCCAGCCCTTCTATCCGTTTCGCCACCCCCGGGAGTTCGAGGGCCATGCGCTTCAATTCCTCTTCGCCAAGCCCGGCGGGGAATTCCGCCTTTTCCCGGACTTTGCCGTTTATCTGCACCACCACGGTGACAGTGTCTGCCTCGAGAGCCTCTTCCTCCGGCGAAGGCCAGGGAAGTTTCGCGAGTGGTTCCCCGTGTCCCGTCATCTCCCACAGTTCTTCAGTGATGTGGGGGCAGAAGGGGTTCAGGCAGGAAAGAAGGACCTCCACTCCCTCACGGAAGAGCGCATGTTCAGCGTCATTCCCGCTCCTGAAGGAGGCAAGGGCGTTCAGGAGCTCCATCAGACGGGCCACCGCCGTGTTGAACTGTTTTTCCCGGTCGATGTCCCTGGCAACGTCCCTGATGGTGGTGTGAATTTTTCTCTTGAGTTCCCGAAGGCGGGGGTCTTTCAGGTCCTTCATGGATACATGCCCTTCCGGGCCGGCCTTCACCAGAATCTGGAGGTTCTCCTCCACGAGCCGCCAGACCCGGTTGAGGAACCGGTGGGATCCCTCCACTCCCCTCTCCGACCAGTCGAGATCATTGGCGGGAGGGGCGGCAAACAGGATGAAGAGCCGGGCGGTGTCCGCACCGTACCTGGAGATGATTTCATCCGGATCGACCACGTTCCCCAGGGATTTCGACATTTTCGCGCCGTCCTTGATGACCATGCCCTGGGTCAGGAGATTGGTGAAGGGTTCCCGGGCGGTGCTCAGGCCGATGTCGGCGAAAAACTTGGTGAAGAACCGGGCGTAGATCAGGTGGAGACAGGCGTGCTCGATACCGCCGATATACTGGTCCACGGGCATCCAGTAGGCAGCCTCTTCTTTCGAGAACACCTCCCCGTCGTTCCTTGGCGAACAGTACCGGAAGAAATACCACGACGAGCAGATGAAGGTATCCATGGTGTCCGCTTCACGCCGTCCCGGGCGGCCGCACTTCGGACAGGGGACGGAAAGCCATTCACGGTCCTCCGCGAGGGGCGACTTGCCCACCTCGGTGATCTTCACGTTGTCCGGAAGAAGCACCGGAAGTTCCTCTTCGGGAACGGGGACCACACCGCAGTGGTCGCAGTACACCACGGGAATGGGAGCACCCCAGTATCTCTGCCGGGAAATGAGCCAGTCCCTGAGCCTGAAGTTCACTTCCCTGGCGCAGAAGCCCTTCTGAACGCCCCATTCGATCATCCCGGGGATCGCCTCCGACGTAGGAAGGCCGTCGAACTGCCCCGAGTTGCAGGTGATGCCGTCATCCTCGAAGGCTTTTTCCATGGAATTTCCGTCCAGAGGCTCTCCTTCCGCAGGGTTGATCACGGGCTTCACGGAGATGCCGTATTTCCTGGCGAACTCGAAGTCCCTCTGGTCGTGGGCCGGAACGCCCATGATGGCGCCCGTGCCGTAATCCATGAGGATGTAGTTGGCGATGAGGATGGGGAACTCCTCTCCCGTCACGGGGTTCACGGCGGAGAAGCCCGTGAAGATGCCCTCCTTTTCGCCGCCTACCGCGGTTCGCTCAATGGAGCTCTGGGAGACGCACTTCTGCACGAAGGCCGAAATCTTCTTCCCCTCAGGGGAGAGGCTGATGATCTTCTGCACGAAGGGATGCTCGGGAGCAAGGGCGAGGAAGGTCACGCCGAAAATCGTGTCGAACCGGGTGGTGAAGGTTTCGATCTTTTCGCCGGTGGTCTTCTCGGTGAAGGAGAGCCGGGCGCCCTCGGAGCGGCCGATCCAGTTCCGTTGCATGATCTTGACCCGCTCGGGCCATCCGGGAAGGTTGTCAAGGTCATCAAGCAGTTCCTGGGCATAATCGGTTATTCTCAGGAACCACTGCTCCAGGTTGCGCTTCACCACCGCAGTGCCGCATCTCCAGCAGTGCCCGTCGTTGATGACCTGCTCGTTGGCGAGCACTGTGCTGCAGCTTGAACACCAGTTCACGGGAGCATTTTTCCTGTAGGCAAGCCCCTTTTTGAAAAACTGGAGGAAGATCCACTGGCTCCACCGGTAATAGTCCGGGTTGCACGTCTCGACCCGCCTGCGCCAGTCGTAGCTGCATCCCATGTGCTTGAGCTGTTCCGTCATGTGCTCGATGTTCCGCCAGGTCCATTCCGCCGCAGGAGTGTTGGATTTCATGGCGGCATTCTCGGCGGGCATGCCGAAAGCGTCGAAACCGATGGGATGAAGCACGTTCAGGCCCTTCTTCCAGAAGAAACGGGTCAACATGTCGCCGATGGAATAATTCCTCAGGTGCCCCATGTGGAGGGCGCCGCTCGGGTAGGGGAACATCTCCAGGCAGTAGAACTTTTCCCTGCCCGGTTCGGCATCGGCGTTGAACGTGCCTTCGTTCTCCCACGTATGCTGCCATTTTTTCTCGATGGATTGAAAATCGTAGCCCATTGACCCTTCCTCCTTGATGAACACTGCATTTTTCCTGCAAACGCACGAACGACCAGCCGCCCTGAAAAACCGGCGGGATACCGCCGGCCCGGGCGTCGGTCGTTCAGCCGTTCCTCCTTTCCGGAATGGAACGGCCTTTTTCGGCATTATATACTAAAGCTGGCCGTTCCGGGGGAGAAAAAACCACCCGGAACGGCCTTCATACCGGAAAAGTCCTCCCCCCGCCTTACGCCTCGTCCTTCCTGAAAAACCTGTCCATGAAGGGTTTCACAAGATCGAGGGGCAGAGGGAATATGGTGGTGGAATTCTTGTCCCCGCTGATTTCCCGGAGCGTCTGGAGGTACCGCAGCTGCAGCGTGATGGTGGACGTTTCCATCTGCTTCGCGGCCTCGCTGAGCTTTTCCGCCGCCTGGAGCTCTCCCTCGGCGTTGATGATCTTCGCCCTCCGCTCCCGCTCCGCTTCCGCCTGCTTCGCCATGGCCCGCTTCATGCTCTCCGGCAGCTCCAGCTCCTTCAATTCCACCGCGCTGACCTTGATGCCCCAGGAATCGGTCCGTTCGTCGATGATCTTCTGGAGTTCGCTGTTGATCTTCTCCCTCGAGGAGAGGACCTCGTCAAGGTCCGCCGACCCCACCACGGAACGGAGGGTCGTCTGGGAAAGAAGGCTCGTGGCAAGAATGTAGTTTTCCACTTCCACCACGGAGAAAGCCGGGTCCATGACACGGAAATACACCACGGCGTTCACCTTGATGGGGACGTTGTCTCTTGTAATGACCTCCTGGACGGGAACGTCCAGGGTCACGACGCGAAGGTCCACCCTGATCACTCTGTCGATGACGGGAATGACCAGGACGATGCCGGGCCCCTTGGAACCCACGAGTCTCCCGAGACGGAAGACCACCACCCTCTGGTATTCCGGAACCACCTTCACCGCCGATGCCAGGATGAACACCGCGATGAGAAGGAATCCGAAGGACGTGCCGATGCTGAGAATCATCTCCACTGCGTCGATAATCATGGTTTCTCCTCCTTTTTTACCCTGCTGTTTTTTCCGAACTTCCCCCGGCAGGGAGTATCTTCCCGCCGTCTTCTTCAATGACCAGGGTCATCCCCTGGACCGCTGCAACTTTTCCGGTTCTTCCCTTTGCAAGGGGCGCACCGTCTCCGCTCCTTGCCCTCCAGATCTCTCCCCTGCACTTGACGAGTCCCACGGGCGCCAGGTCCTCCATTACTTCCGCCTCCATGCCGATCATCCCCTCCCTGCCGGAAGAGGTTTTCCGTTTCAGAGACCGCAGTATGAGATAGAGAGCGGCGAAAAAGAACAGCCCAAGGGCGATGGACATTCCCGCAATGAAGCTCATGGACACGTTCAACAGCTCACCTCCCGGAGCGCGGAAGAGTATGAGCCCCCCAGTCACGAGGGCAGCGAGGCCGAACAGGCTGAGCACGCCGATTCCTCCCACCAGAAGATCGAGGACCAGAACGCCTACCCCTGCGGCGAGGAGGATGATGCCCGCCCAGTTGAAGGGCAGCATCCGGAGCCCGAAGGCTCCGAGAAGGACCATGACGGCTCCCGCAGTTCCGAGGATAAAGCCGCCCGGGGACATGACCTCGAAAATGATGGCGAGCACTCCCGCAGTCAGGAGGAGATAGGCGATGTCGGGACTGGAGATGAACTGGAGGATTCTCTCCCTGAGGCTCATGGACACCTCGACGGGCGGGCCGGAAGGGGGATCGAGGTGCACCGTCCGGGTGCCGGCCGTGACCTCCCTTCCCCGAAGCCCGAGAAGGAGAGATTCCATGTCTGAGGCCACGAGGTCCACCACTCCGAGGGAAAGGGCTTCTTCTGCAGTTATGGAGAGACTCTCGGTGACCATCCTCTCCGCCACGTCCGCGTTCCGCTTTTTCAGCTGGGCAAGGGACCGGATTTGGGCGGCAAGGTCGTTCGTGATTTTCTTTTTCATGTCCGTGTCGGGAGCGTCCTTTCCGGACGCCATCACCGGCTGGGCCGCGCCCACGTTGGTGCCCGGGGCCATGGCGGCCACGTGGGCCGCCTGGAGAATGAAGGCTCCTGCAGACGCCGCTCTCGCGCCGCTCGGCGATACCCACACCACCACCGGGACCTTCGATTCCAGTATCGCCGTGGTGATTCCCCTCATGGAACTCACCAGGCCTCCAGGAGTATCCAGCCGAAAGACCACCAACGTCGCCTGCTCCCGTTCAGCCCTGTCCAGTATGTCTCCCGCGAACTGCTCCATGGAGATGCCCACCGTTCCTTCCAGGGAAGCGGCAAGCACAAAAGCCGCCGCCGGCACCGAAAGAAAGAACACCAGGACCGCAGAAAGAACAATGACTGCCTTCCGCCGATCATTTCGGTTCATCTCATCACCGCCTTCAGGGCATCATTCAGTGTCGCCGCCCTAACAATGTCAATGGGGGTTTTCTTTGTCCCCAGCTCCTCCCTGGAGCTGACCACAGCCCTGGTAAAGCCCAGCCTGGCCGCTTCATGGAGCCTTCTGGAAAGCCGCACCACCGGCCGCACTTCTCCCGCCAGGCCAACCTCTCCGAGGAAAACGCACTTTTCAGGAAGGGAAACATCCCGAACAGCCGAGGCAAGGGCCGCGCACAGAGCGAGGTCGGCTCCCGGTTCCCGGAGGGCGAGTCCTCCCGCCACGTTCACGTAAATGTCGAAAAGGCCGCATCCCGTACCGCACCGTTTTTCCAGCACGGCGGTGAAGAGCTGGATCTTGTTGAGGTCGATTCCCCTCCCGGTCCTCTTCGGGTAGGGGAAAGCCGTTGCCGCGGCCAGGGACTGAATTTCCGCCACCAGGGGCTGGGTGCCCTCCAGTACCACCGTCATGGCCACTCCGGGAACGGACTCCTCCGCCTTGTTCCAGTACAGGCCGCTCACGTCCTTCACCGGGAAAAGGCCGTTCTCCCCCATTTCGAAGACGCCGAGCTCGTCGGTGCTCCCGAAACGGTTCTTGCTCGCCCGGAGCATCCTGTAGGGAGAATAGTCGTCCCCCGAGAACGTCAGCACGCCGTCCACCATGTGCTCCAGGAGCATGGGGCCCGCAATCCTGCCTTCCTTGGTGATGTGGCCCACCAGGACGGCAGGGATTCCCCGGTCCTTCGCTGCGGCGATGCACATCTGGGCCGACGCCCGGACCTGTCCGGGGCTTCCCGCCCATCCTTCCGCACCGTCGGCCCTCATGGCCTGCACGCTGTCCACCACGAAAAACCGGTGGCCATCCAGGCAGGAAAGGGCGGCGGACAGGTCGCTGTCGCAGAAAAGGTCCAGGCCACCCGATGCCGATCCCAGTCTTTGGGCCCTCAGGGCCACCTGGGATTCCGATTCTTCTCCCGAAATATAAAGAACCCTGTTTCCGGCCGATGCCATCATCCCGCAGGTCTGGAGAAGCAGGGTGGATTTCCCGATCCCCGGCTTTCCTCCGAGGAGAAAGACACCCCCGGGGACCCATCCCCCGCCCAGAACCCGGTCGAACTCATCCAGTCCGGTGGGTATCCTTTCCGGGGGTACCACGGAGGCAACGTCCACCCTGGACGCCCGGGAAGAACGGAGGGACGCTCCGGGAACGGGAGCGTCAGGTTCCTTCTCAATGGCCCCCCACTCGCCGCAGGACGGACATTTCCCCGTCCAGAGGGCGGCAACGGCACCGCAGGCTGAACAGACGTATCTCCCCTTTTCTCCCTTCGCCACTGATTCTCCTCCCTTCAGGCCGGGACGGCTGAAGAATGATTTTTCTGCAGCTTTACACCCGGTGGATATAATGATACCATCCTTGAGGTCATTATCTCATCGCTCTAACATATCATCTCAATAAAGCGAGGAAAACTCATGAACACATGCCAGCCGGGAGACGGACCATGG
>JAPXRK010000054.1:0-8221 GCA_033813575.1 Synergistales bacterium | reverse complement strand
CATGGGGGGCTTCGCCGCCGTCAAGGCGGCGGAGGAATGTTCCTTCGTGAAGGACATTCTCTTTCTCTCGGGCTGGAATGTCGGTCTTGACGGAAAACGGGCCTCCTCCGACCCGTCACTCGGACAGAAGCTGCGGGGGCTGCTGGAGGAGTGCGTTCCGCCCCTTGCGGGAACTGACGCCGATGCCCTGTGGAACGAGATAATAGACAAAAGGGAGGAGTTCGACCTTCTCAATTCGGCGGAGGCCTTTTCAGGCCGGAACGTCCTCCTCGTCGGCGCCTCGAGAGATGCCATCACTCCCCCCGATGTGCACCACGCGTCCCTGCTGGAGGCCCTCCGGAAAGACGGCAGAGCCTCCGTCCGCGACGTCATGATGGACGACGACCACGGCTATTCCGCCTCCAGGGTGGCCCTGGCGGAAGCGTTGCTGGACCACCTGGAGAAGAGAGGGTACTGACAGGACGAAAAGGGGGCTCCTCCGGGAGCCCCCTTCGCTGTTCTACTGTTTCCTCTTCAGCAGCTCCTTCACCGCCGTCCGGATGTCCGAGGTCTCCCTCCCCAGGGGCGTTCCCGCCTCCTTGAGGGGGATGTTCCGGGGGGTATCGGCGGGCCAGCCCGCTTCCTTCAGAATCTCGGCGCCGTCCAGGCCGTATCCTGCAGCCGCTTCGTCCAGGGTGAAGCTGCCCTTCAGTTCGTCGGGGTTCGCCGGAACCTCCTTCAGGGGTGCCGGAGCCGCCGCCGGATTCGCGGCGAAGTAGGCCTTCAGGTCCTCCTTCAGGATTTCATCGTTCACGCCGTCGATTTTCTTGATGGACACGTCCCGTGCCGTCTCCGGAGGAAGCTTCGCGATCTCCAGCACCTTTTCAGGGGAGAGTTTCACCTGCTTCGCCACCTGGTCGATGCTCATCCACCCGAAGACCCCTTCCACCGGATCCTTCAGGGCTTCCACCGACGTGGATGCGAAAGTCTGCCAGTACCCCGTGAGCTTTGCCGTGCCGTAGGCGCCGAAGAAAAGCAGCACGCCCATGAGCCCCACCGCCAGGGCGGACAGCATCTTCCGGCCGCCGAAGGAAAAGACCAGGGTCTTCTCCACGGGGCAGCTCTCTGTGCACCTTCCGCAGGCGATGCAGTCCGCATCGGTGACCTTTTCCACCGCCATTGGATCGATCCCCATAGGGCAGGAGCGTCTGCACTTTCCGCAGGAGATGCACGTTTCCCTGTTCCGGACCACCTTTGTGAAGCTAAGTTTCTGGAAGATGGCCAGGGCGGCGCCGAGGGGGCAGAGATAGCGGCACCAGAACCGTTCGATGAAGAGTCCTGCGCCGATGACCAGGCCGAAGAGAACGGCGAAGGCCCATGGGGTGGCGACGATCTCGTCCCAGCCTGCCGCCAGGTGCATCCAGGCTGCCCAGGGATCGTAGTCCCGCCATGCGAGCGTTGCGAGGCTCCACGTGTAGTAGAGAATGACGGCAAGGATGACGTACTTCAGCATCTTCAGTGCGCCGTCAAGAGACGGGGGAAGTTCCTTGCGCCTGATCCCGAGCTTCCGGGCCAGCCCTCCGGAAATCTCGCCGATGGTCCCCAGGGGGCAGATCCACCCGCAGAAAACCCGGCCGAAGAGCAGTGTTATGCCGACCACGGCGCCGAAGAGCACCAGGGCGCTTGGCGCCACCCGGCGGAGCCAGGTCCCCGAGCTCAGGTAGCTGTAGATGCTCTCCAGCCCGCCCAGGGGACAGAGGGCATCCACCGTCGGGACCCCCGCAGGGCCTCCTCCCAGTACCTGGTGCCTGTACCCTACCCAGGTGATGAACGCCAGAAAACCGAACATGACCGCATAACGGACTCGCTTCCACGTGAACATGGCTATCTCCTCCTCCTCGAAAGTGGTGAAAGAATAGCACATAATACCGGGGAATGGTATTGGAAGACCATACCCCTGCCGGCTGCGTATTTCTACCGATCCTCCTGCGGGTGGGCCCGGTCTTGACCAATCTCCTTCCATTGAATAGTATGACGTTATAAAGAGAAAAGGAGGTGTTCTTTAAAAATGGAGAATATGCGGGTTCCCGCAAAGATTGTTTCCGGCCGCAGGACCACGGACGGAGCAGGAGTCAGCCTGGTGCGCGTCTTCGGGTATCACGATGTGAAGGATTTCGACCCTTTCCTGATGCTCGACGCCTTTGACTCCAAAGACCCAGCCGACTACGTGAAGGGTTTTCCCTGGCATCCCCACAGGGGCATCGAGACGATCACCTACCTTATCAGCGGCGAAATGGAGCACGGAGACAGTCTCGGCAACAGGGGAACAATCCACGACGGCGACTGCCAGTGGATGACCGCCGGATCGGGGATCATCCACCAGGAGATGCCGAAACCTTCGGAACGGCTTCTCGGCGCCCAGCTCTGGCTCAACCTCCCGGCGAAGGACAAACTGTGCCCGCCGAAGTACAATGACCTTGTCAGCGCGGGCATCCCACGGGTAACAGACGAAAACGGGGAGGTCCGGGTGCTGTCCGGAACTTACGGGGGCGTGCAGGGCCCCATGAAGGCCGACTACGTGCAGCCCAGGTATCTCGACGTTTCCGTCCGGGGCGGCGGGCGGTGGACGGTGGAAACGCCCCCTGAAGCCACAGTGTTCGTGTATATCGTGGAAGGGGAGGGAGCCTTCGGTCCCGGAAACGGAACAACGGTGACGGAGAAAAACGCCGTCCTTTTCTCCCTGGGGAACGGATTTTCGGTACAGGCCGCCGGGAGAGGAATCCGGTTCCTCTACCTGGAAGGCATGCCTTTGGGCGAGCCCGTGGCATGGGGCGGCCCCATCGTGATGAACACGAAGGAGGAGCTTGACCGGGCCTTCCGGGACCTGGACAGCGGAACGTTTATCCGGAAGTGAAACGGGAACCGGGAGTACACAATCAGAAGAGAGAGAAGGTGGATGCCGTGGTACAGGCAGGAATACTTGTTTTCCCCGATGTTGAGGAGCTGGATTTTGTCGGCCCCTTCGAGACGCTTTCGGCGGCGAACGCCGTGAAGCCGGGCAGCATGAACGTGAAAATTCTCGCCTTCCAGGACGGACCCATCAAGGCAGCGAACGGTCTCCGCTTCCTGCCGGACGGCGGACCCGACCTGTGCCCGCAGCTGGACGTGCTCATCCTTCCGGGAGGGCAGGGACGGCGGATCGCCGTCCGGGACAAGCGGGTGATCAATTTCGTGAAGGAACGGTACGAGCAGGTGCGCTTCCTGGGCACGGTGTGCACCGGCGCCTTCTTCGCCGCCGAGGCGGGCCTCCTCGAGGGAAGGGCTGCCACCACCCACCACGGTTTCTTCGATGAACTCGACGCCTACCCCGGCGTCAAGGTCATGGAGAAAAAGGTGGTCAAGGACGGCCGAATACTCACCGCCGGCGGCGTCAGTTCGGGGATCGACCTCTCCCTGTGGATCCTCGCCCTGCTCTTCGACCGTGATTTCGCCGCCGAGGCGGCGGGCTACATCGAGTACCCCTTCCGCCCCGACGGATTTTTCGAGAAATAGGAGGTTCGTCATGACGATCTCTCCTCTTGCGGGTCATCGGCCGCCCCACACCATGCTCGCCTCCATCCCCGGCCTGGTGTCGGCCTATTACACCGAACAGCCCGACCCGGACAACCCTCTCCAGCTCGTTTCCTTCGGCACGTCGGGGCACAGGGGATCTTCCCTGAAGGGATCCTTCAACGAGGCGCACATCCTCGCCGTTTCCCAGGCCATCGCCGAGTACAGGGCAGGGAAGGGGATCACCGGTCCCCTGTTCGTGGGAAAAGACACCCATGCCCTCTCCGAGCCGGCTTTCCGGACCGCCGTGGAGGTTTTTGCCGCCAACGGCGGGGAAACGGTGGTCCAGCAGGGAGGAGGATACACCCCCACACCCGTGATTTCCCATGCCATCCTGGGGTGGAACAGGGGCCGGACATCCGGCCTCGCCGACGGCGTGGTGATCACCCCCTCCCACAACCCTCCGGAGGACGGGGGCTTCAAGTACAACCCTCCGTCGGGGGGGCCCGCCGATCCGGAAATGACCGACCGGATCCAGGCCCGGGCAAACGAAATCCTGAAGTCGGGGGGAAAGGGCGTCCGGAGGATCCCCTTCCCTTCGGCCATGAAATCCGATGCTGTCAGGGCCAGGGATTACATTCCCCCCTACGTGGACGACCTCGGGGCCATCCTGGACCTCCAGGCCATCGCCCGGTCGGGCATCTCCATCGGCGCCGACCCCATGGGCGGCTCCGGCGTGGCCTACTGGGATGTGATCGCTTCCAGGTACGGCCTGAAACTGGACGTGGTCAACCCGGCGGTGGACCCCACCTTTTCATTCATGTCCGTGGACTGGGACGGCAAGATCCGTATGGACTGCTCATCCCCCTACGCCATGGCAGGCCTGGTCAACCTGAAGGACAGGTACGACATCGCCTTCGGCAACGACACGGATTTCGACCGCCACGGAATCGTGGTCCCCGACCGGGGGCTTCTTGCCCCGAACGGCTATCTGGCCGTGGCGGTGGACTACCTCTTTACCCACAGGCCCGGCTGGAGGCAGGATGCGGCCGTGGGAAAGACCCTCGTCTCAAGCTCGCTCATCGACAGGGTCGCCCGGTCGGTGGGCCGGAAATGCGTGGAGGTTCCCGTGGGGTTCAAGTGGTTCGTGGAGGGGCTGCTTAACGGCTCCCTGGGCTTCGGCGGCGAGGAAAGCGCCGGTGCGTCCTTCCTCAGGAAGGACGGGACGGCATGGTCCACCGACAAGGACGGCATCATCCTCACCCTCCTTGCGGCGGAAATCCTGGCGGTCACGGGAGAGCACCCTGGAAAACGGTATGACGGGATCACGGAGAAAATGGGCGTTCCCTTTTACGCCAGGATCGACGCCGCCGCGGGGCCCGAGAGGAAAAAGCTGCTCAAAAAGCTTAGCCCGGACGCAGTGGAGGGGGAAACCCTGGCCGGGGAGCCCATTCTCGCCAAGCTGACATCCGCGCCCGGAAACGGTGCCCCTATCGGCGGCCTGAAGGTGACCGCGGAAAACGGGTGGTTCGCCGCCAGGCCTTCCGGCACTGAGGACGTGTACAAGATCTACGCCGAGAGCTTTCTCGGCGAAGACCATCTCAGGCGAATCCAGGAAGAGGCCAGGGAAATTGTGGACGGCGTTTTCGCAAGGGCGGGAGTCTGACGCAGAAGAAGCAAAAAAGGGGCCGTCCCTCCGGGACCGCCCCTTTTTTGCCTGTGCCGGGATGTCACGCGAAAGTATCAAGCCGTTCTTCCCTTTCCTCTTCCTGCCTTTCATGGCCTGAGAGGTGAAGAAACTCTCTGAAAGGCTTCTTGTCCTTTTTCGGGCGCTCCTTTGCCGCCTTTCCGGTGACTCGTCCTCCCTGGGCCGAAAGAACGGAAAGAACGGGAGACACCCACGATGATTCCATTTTTTTCATGGCGCTCCCTCCTTTGTCTTTTCTTATCGGCGTTTTTAGAAAAATCCATTAACAAAAAAAACCGCCCCTCTGGGGGGGCGGCGGGAAGAAAACGATATCAGGCCTCGTCCTTTGCATTGCTCTTCATTTTGAAGACGACCATGACTATGCCGATGACGGCCATAATCCCAAGCCAAATCATGGTGATTTTATTCATCCACTTCACCTCCTCACATCATGGAGCACGGCTGATTCGATCTGCGAAGCGCGGCAAAAGCTGAAAAGGAAAAAGAGAAAAAAGAAGAACCGTGAACTGAAAAAAGAATAGAAAGAACACCGGAACAGTTGGACTGAAATTAACCTATCATAATTGGCAGCTCAGTTCAACCCAAGATCAAAAAAAATTGCATTTTGCTATTCCCTATTTTCAGACCTATTTCATGACAGAATGATAAAATGGGTATTATTTGTGAATGGCCTTCCCCCTGCGGATTTTTATCCCGCCGAGGATGATCTCAGCCCCCAGGGCTATGTCCCGGAGGGAGGCCTCCTCCCCGGGATTGTGGCTGATCCCCTCCCTGCAGGGGATGAAGACCATACCCGCAGGTGCGACGGCGGCAATCTTCATGGCGTCGTGTCCCGCTCCGCTGGGCATCCTGCGGAAGGGGATTCCGGCCTCTTCCGCAGCCAGGGCCAGGGAGTCGGTGACAGAAGGACCGAGGGTCACGGGATCCATGGAGGAGAGGATTTCCACGTCGCACCGGAGAGCCCGTTTCCGTTCGGTTTCCCTGATGCTGTTTATCACGGCTTCGACCGCCCGGGAGATGCTGTCCTTTTCGATCCCCCGGATGTCGATCCTCAGTTCCACCATCCCGGGAACCACGTTCAGGGCGTTCGGATGGGCATGGGCAACGCCCACCGTGGCCACTGTGGCGTGGATGGCTTCCGCTCTCCCGGCCTCTTCAACGCCGAGGATGATCTCCGCCGAGGCACAGAGGCCGTCTTTCCGAAGCCCCATCGGTGTAGCCCCCGAATGGTCCTGCCGCCCGTGGACGGTGACCTTCAGTCTCGTCGGGGCGGCGATGGCGGTCACGATGCCGAGGGATTCCCCTGACTCCCAGAGCACCCTCCCCTGTTCGATGTGGAGTTCGGAAAAATCGATCATGGGATCGAGCCTGCAGGTCCCCGGTGCAAATCCCTTCCGGGTCATGGCGTCGTACAGGCTGCCCCCGGAAAGGGATTTCGCGTTCCTGAGCTGGTCGATGCCGATGCTCCCTGCGACCGTCCCGCTGCCTGCCGTGGCAAGTCCGTACAGGCTTGACTCTTCGGCCCGGAAAACGGCAGTTCGTACCGGGAAAGGAAGCCCGAGTCTCCTTGTTTTTTCCATGACCAGAAGCCCGGCGAGGACTCCGGCCACACCGTCATACCGCCCGCCCCGGGGGACCGAGTCGAGATGAGACCCCGTTACGTGGCAGGGAACTCCCTCCTGTCCCGGAAAGGAGATGAACATGTTGCCTATGCAGTCGGATGTCACGGCAAATCCAAGCCTGCGGGCAAAAGAGGAAACCCTGTCGAACATCTCGTCCTCCTCGGAGGAATAGGCGAGCCTGGTGACCCCGCCGTCGAGGGCGGCTCCCACAGGCTCCAGTTCCTTAAACCATTCTTCGAGCAGATGCAGATCCATTCCATCATCTCCCGGGATGTCTCTCCCTCCGGCGGGATGAGACGAATATGAGAATGCCATTTGTGTTAGACTGAATTACGGGCAGTTCTTCAATCCATGAACGAAGGAGAGTGAGTACAGTGAAAAAGATTGTCCTTCTGCTGTTGGCGCTGGCTGTTGTCTTTTCCGCGGAGGGAGCGTTTGCCCATCCGCCCTCGGACCTTGAACTTCTGTACAGCAGGGAGGAAAGCGTTCTCGAGGTTCATGCCCCGCACTCGGTGCCTGACGGAAAAAGACATTATATCAACCTCTTCACCCTTTCCCTTAACGGGCAGCTCATGTACCGTCTCGAACCCGCCTGGCAGGTGGACGGCAAGGCTGCGGCGGGCAGCTTCCATGTGGGGGATCTCCCCAAAGGGGCGGTGCTCGAGGTGGAAGCGGTGTGCAATCGCGCGGGAAATATGAAAAAATCCCTCACCGTGGAATAGGAAACAAAAGCGAGGACGTCCTTCGGGGCGTCCTCGCCGCATTTCCAAATACAGGCGTGTTTTACGCCGTCAGGGAAAATTCCTTGCTCCTCCTGTCGAAATCCCCGGTTTCCGCGCCGGAGTAGGCAAGGGATGCGTCCCGTTTTGCCATTTCAGCCCGGGCACGCATCTGGGCGGCGGAGGCCGCAGCCGCTACCCGAAGATCCTGGGGGGAGGGAGAACCGGGGGCAAGGGCCGACCGTTTCACCTGTTCCATGATCTGGATGGTCTCTTCGGGCGTTTTGCCCTCCGGAGCGGAAATGGACACTTCTCCCCCGGTGATGTACCTCCTACCGTCCGGGCCGGTGGCATAGCTGTAGGAGACGGGGCCGGCGTACTGGCCGCCCACGGCCGTGTGGGCCGCTTCGTGGGCGATGACGTCCTGCTCGATGGCTTTCAGTCGCGTTTCCGCCGTTGCCTCTTCTCCGGAGGCGCTTTCTCCGCGTTCCTTCAACCCGGCCCGGCCCTGTCCTCTCCCGGAAGCCGGGGTTTTGCCGCCTGCCTGCTCTTCTCCGGTGGTTCGGATCGTCACCGTCGCGCCCGAAATGTAGGCTTTCCCATCCGGTCCCACGGAAAAATGATAGACCGTCGACGTCACATCG
>JAPXRK010000053.1:0-8231 GCA_033813575.1 Synergistales bacterium | reverse complement strand
TTCGTGGACTCCGACGACGCATTTCACATGGAGTTTTTCCTCGCCTGCGGCAAGGCAAGGGCCTGGAGCTTCATCGACCACTTCAGCGCCCAGTACAAACGCCTCAGGTATCTCAGCCTCCAGAACTACCTCGATTTCGGCAACGTGCTCGACGATCACAGGGCCATCCTCTCGGCGTGCAGGCGCCGGGACAGCCAGGAGGCCCTCAGCTGCCTCTCCAGGCATCTCAACAAGATCCAGGGCGAGTCGGAGCAGCTCCGGGAAAAATTCCCGGCCTACATCATGAAACATGGGGAAACCCGGGATTCCGGAGCGGTCGGAACGGCCATACCCGCTCGCGGAGCGTGACCGGGGGATTCGGAAACGGAAATCCTGCACGGCGGATGAATCTGGTATGATTGCACTCATCTGACATGGAGACAAGGAGATCGGGCCGATGAAACTCGCAATGGTGTTCTACAGGCATCATCTCACCAGGGAAAACTTCCTTTACGCCAGGCAGCTCGGCTGCACCCACCTCGTGATCCACCTGGTGGACTATTTCCACCGTGAAAAGGACCCCGTGACGGGAAACAACCAGCCCGTGGGCGACGCCGACGGCTGGGGCGTGACCCGGAACAGGAACGTGTGGAGCTACGAGGAGCTTCGGGACATCCGCAAGTCCATCGAGGACGAGGGACTGGTCCTCGAGGCCATAGAGAACTTCGACCCCGGATTCTGGTACGACGTCCTCCTCGACGGCCCGAAAAAGGCCGGGCAGATGGAGGGGCTCAAGCAGCTCATACGGAACCTCGGCAGGGCGGGCATCCCCATCATGGGCTACAACTTCAGCCTCGCCGGCGTGGCCTCCCGGATCAGCGGCCCCTTCGCCCGGGGGGGCGCAGAATCGGTGGGAGTGGACGGGAATGACGATCTCCCCCTCCCGAGGGGCATGGTCTGGAACATGTTCTACGACCCTGAAGCACCCAGGGAAGTGAACACTTCAGCCCAGATCACGTCCGAGGAGCTCTGGAAACGGTTCGCCTGGTTCCTCGAGGAGCTGTTGCCGGTAGCGGAGGAGTCCAGCGTGAAAATGGCGGCCCACCCTGACGATCCCCCCTTCGCCACTCTCCGCGGAACGCCCCGTCTCGTCTGGCGGCCCGAGCTGTACCAGCGGCTTCTGGACCTGAAGAAGAGCCACAGCAATGCCCTGGAGCTCTGCGTTGGCACACTTGCGGAGATGAACGGGTGCAACTTCTACGACGCCATCGAAAGCTACGCGAAGCAGAACGCCATCGGCTACATCCACCTGAGGAACGTGGAGGGACAGGTACCCCGGTACCGGGAGACCTTCATCGACGAGGGGGACATCGACATCTACCGGGTGCTGAAAATCCTCCGGCGGAACGACTTCCGGGGAGCGGTCATCCCCGACCACTCGCCCCTGGTGTCGAGCCCGGCCCCGTGGCACGTGGGCATGGCCTACGCCCTGGGGTACATAAAGGCCATGATGCAGAGAGTGGAGAAGGACTGCAGGGACTAAGGCAGAAGAAAATGATACGAAGAGCCGGATTTCTTTTCAGCCCGCAGACAGCGGAGTTGAAAGAAATCCGGCTCTTTTTTCTCCCCGGGGGATGTTATACTACTGGGAAAATTCTTTTTGGGGGGAGTATCAATGCAGCTGTTCATCCTGGTGACGTACATCCTGGTCCTCTACGGCATCTCATGGTACGCTTCGAAGCTCATCCGGCAGGGCAAGGGGGGCGCCGTTCAATACCTCCTCGCCGGGCGGAATCTCCCCACGGTGGTGGTGGCCGCCATGCTCGCCGGGCTTGCCATCGGAGGAGCCTCAACAGTGGGAGTGGCGGAGCATGCCTACAAGGTTGGGCTCTCCGCCGGGTGGTACAACGCCGCCTGGGGGGCGGCGGGCATTATCGTCGGCCTCTTTGTGGCGGACTACTTCCGCCGCATGGAAGTGAACACCATCCCCGAGATGATGGAACGGATGTACGGAAAGCAGGCCCGGATGATCAGCGTCCTCGCCCAGCTCCTCATCATGATGGTCATCACTTCCCTCCAGTACGTGGCGGGAGGGGCGGTCCTCACGGCCCTCATGCCCTCCGTGTTCACCTTCCAGACGGGAATGCTGGTGACCGCCGTTCTCTTCGTGGGGATTACCTTCATCGGCGGCTACTGGGGAGCGGGGCTCACCAACGTGGTGAACGTCGTGGTTATTTACGGCGGCATCCTGGCAGCCCTCCGGAGCTCCTCCGAGGTCTTCGGCGGCATGGAGTCCATCGCGGCGAGTCTGCCCGCCGGAGGCCCCTGGTTCGACTTCTTCTCCGGAACGGGGCTTGCCATGATCACGTCATGGATGGTGGTCATGATCACCCAGGGCTTCTCGGTCCAGGCCATCTCCCAGATCGCCTTCGCGGCGAAAGACGGCCGGGCGGCCCGTCACGGCTACATTCTCGGCGGCCTGGTGATCCTTCCCGCCGGCTTCCTCTGCGCCCTTTTCGGCATCATTGCGGCGGCGAAGTTCCCCAATCTCGAGAAGGCCGCCCTCGCCCTGCCCACCATCATGACCAACATCTCGCCGGTGGTGGGGGGCATCTTCCTCGCGGCTCTCTGGGCGGCGGGCATTTCCACGGCGGTGGTGCTGCTCCTGGGAAGCTCCACCCTGGTGATGCAGGACGTGTGGAAGCGCTTCTTCCCGAACACGGTCACCGAGAAGAACGAGGTGTTCCTCTCCAGGCTCACCGTGCTGGGCTTCAGCGCGTTCACCTACTTCCTGGCCCTTACCTCCGTAGGCATCCTGAAGACCATCACCACGGCCCTGGCCATCACCGCGTCCTTCACCCTGCTCATCGTGGCCAACATCTTCCTGCCCAAGTACTGCAAGAAGGAGGCCGGCTTCTGGACGGTACTGGCGTCGGTGCTCGTCTGGCTTGCCTGGACCCTCTTCCCCCAGGTGCGGCTCGTCCCCCACGTGGTCTACCTCGAATGGCCGGTCTGCCTGGCGGTCTTCACCCTTGCGTACCGCTTCGGCACCGAACCGGCGGACAGCATCATCCGGAGATAACGTCACTCCTCTTTCCCGGACCCTCCAGGAGGGCGAGGACCTCCACGCCGGCGGTCCGGGGAAAAAAGTCGAAGGGAAGAAGGCGCCGCACCCGAAAACCGCCTTCTTCGAGGAGCGAGAGGTCCCGGGAGAGCGTTCCCGGGCTGCAGGACAGATAGGCGAGCCTCGCGGGGCGGCTCCGCCCCGCGAGGAATTCCGCCACGGCGGGCTCGAGTCCTGTCCGGGGCGGGTTGGCATACACGAGCCGATCTTCCGGCCGGAACCGGCACAAAAACGCCTCCGCCTGGGGAAGGCGGTACGCGCAGGTCCCCCTCAGGATCTCCGCTCCGGGAACGTTCAGCCGGGCACACTCCGCCGATTCCCCTCCCGCCTCCACCCCGAGAACGGCAGCCCCCGAGGCCTGCCACAAGGCCATGCTTGCCCCGGTGCCGCAGTACAGGTCCAGGACGGCTTTGCCCGGGCCGGGGCGGAGGAACTCCCCGGCTTCGGCGAGGGAACGGTCATGGAGGCCGGGCAGGAGCTGGGAGAAGGACCCGGGGCCGTAGAGCAGCCCCCTGGAGTCCCGCGAGCGGGGCACTCCCCAGGCAAGTCTCCATCCTCCTTTGGCGAAGAGCCGCACCCCCGCCGCCGGGTGCAGGTGGATCCACAGGCCCTCGAGACCGGCCCTTTCCAGCAGGGAGGCGAGGGAAGCCTCTCCGCCGGAGGAGGCGAGCCATCCGTCGCCGGGGTCCCTCTTCGACTTGAAGACGAGGGTGCACTGGGCGCCGGAGACGGCCGCAAAGGCCAGGGGGAATGCCCCCGGAGGCTCGTCTGGGGGAAGCCGGGATGCCAGCGCTTTCAGTACTTCCCTGACCCGGGGAGTGTGGACCGGGCAGTCCAGCAGAGAGACGAAGGGACGGGGCCGCTGGAAGCGCAGCGGGTACGGAACTCCCCGCCGCACCCCCTCCATGCCGAAGCGCCATCCTTCCCGCCCGTCCCACAGGGCAGCCAGGACGGTCCTGTCCCGGTAGCCCAGGCGGTCCTCCTCCGGAACGGAAAGGACGTCATCAATACGGTCCTTCCATGCCGCCAGGGCCCGTTCCACCCTGGACCGTTTCCGGGCCAGCGATTCCCGGAGGGAACAGGTCCCGTCGGGACAGGCGCTGCACGCAGGGGGACACCCCGGAGGCAGGGTACAATGGTCTTCCCGGTTCATGGAGCATCCATCCTTTCCTGATCCGTTTCCCCGAAAGAGTACCCCAGAATCCGGTCCGCGGCAAAGGGGGCTCTTGCCCCCCCATTGCATCAAAGCTATAATTTATTCGGGAATATTCGATACCTGCCCCATGTATCTTTTTTTTCTGCGGGGCGAAGACGTTACACTTTTGAAAGGAGCGATGGCAGCTATGAAGAAAAGACTCATCCGCGACGGTGTGTTCCTCATGGGAGCCGTAGACTGGAACCGCCGCCTTTTCGACTCTCTCATCCCTCTCCCCGAGGGAACGAGCTACAACGCCTACCTTGTGGAAGGATCGGAGAAGACAGCCCTCATCGACACCGCCGATCCTGAACTGGAGCACGTTCTGCTGGCCCAGCTGGAGGACGTGAAGAAGATCGACTACATTATCTCCCTCCACACCGAGCAGGACCACTCGGGAGCCATCCCCACCCTTCTGGCCATGTACCCTGAAGCGAGGGTAGTCTGCTCACCGAAGGCGAAGGAACTGCTCCAGGACCATCTCCACATCGACGAAGGCATCATCGACACCATGGACGACGGCCAGACCCTCTCCCTGGGGAACCGGACCTTCAAGTTCATCCACACCCCCTGGGTCCACTGGCCCGAAACCATGTGCGCCTACCTCCAGGAGGAAAAGATCCTGTTCTCCTGCGACTTCTTCGGGTCACACCAGGCCACCTCGGACACCTTCGCCGGGGAAAGCCCGGCCATCTACGAGGGGGCCAAGCGGTACTTCGCCGAGATCATGATGCCCTTCCGGTCCATCATCCGGAACAACATGAAAAAACTGGAAGGCTACGAGTTCGACATGATCGCCCCAAGCCACGGGCCCGTCTACGACAAGCCCGAATTCATCCTGGACGCCTACCGGGACTGGATCTCCGACAGGGTGTCCAACTTCGTGGCCATCCCCTACATCTCCATGCACGGAAGCACGGAGATCATGGTGAACCATCTCCTCGACGCCCTGGTGGAGCGGGGAGTGAAGGTCAAAAAATACGAGCTTACCGTGACGGACATCGGCAACCTCGCCATCGACCTGGTGGACGCCGCCACCATCGTCATCGGAACACCCACCGTCCACTTCGGCCCCCACCCGGCGGTCTACTCGGCGACCCACCTGGCCAACGCCCTCCGGCCGAAGCTGAAATACGCCGCCATCATCGGCTCCTACGGATGGGGCACCAAGGCCGTGGAACAGATCTCCGGCCTGATCCCCAACCTGAAGGCGGAAGTGCTGGGAACGGTCATGTGCAAGGGCAAGCCCCGGGCCGAAGACCTGGCCGCCCTGGACGCCCTGGCCGACGCCATCGCGGAGAAGCACAGGGCACTCTAAGGCGCTGCGGAGGGGGGAGGACGTCCGGTCCTTCCCCCTTTTTTTTCGAGGGGGAGGCGGAAAAATGGGACTGGGAAGAGGCGTCGTACGGGCGGCCGTAGTGCAGGCCGCACCGGTGATCATGGACAAACGGGGGACTCTGGAACGGATCCGGAAGCTCACGGAGGATGCGGCGGGGCTGGGAGCGAGGATCATCCTCTTCCCCGAGGCCTTCATTCCCTGCTACCCCAGGGGGCTCTCCTTCGGCTCGGTAGTGGGCAACCGCTCCATGGGAGGACGGAAGGACTGGGCCCGGTATTACGAAAACTCCATCGACGTTCCCGGCCCTGAGACCGAAGAGCTCGGGAAACTGGCGGCGGAAAGCGGGGTCTACCTTTCCATCGGCGTGATAGAGCGGGAAGGGGGGACACTCTTCTGCACACTGCTGTATTTCGGTCCCGACGGTTCCCTCCTTGCGAAGCACCGGAAACTGAAACCCACGGGGAGCGAGCGGCTCATCTGGGGCGAGGGGGACGGCAGCACCCTTGCGGCGGTGAACACGCCCTACGGCGTCATGAGCGGCCTCATCTGCTGGGAGAACTACATGCCCCTCGCCCGGGCCGCCATATACGGCCGGAATCCCTCCATATACCTCGCCCCCACCGCCGACCAGCGGGAGGGGTGGCAGTGCTCCATGCGCCACATCGCCCTGGAGGCTCGGTGCTTCGTGCTGTCCTGCAACCAGTTCGTCACGAAGGACATGTACCCCCGGGATCTCCAGTGCTACGGGGACCTCGAATCCCAGCCGGACATTCTGTGCCGGGGCGGCAGCGCCATCATCGACCCCCTCGGGAACTACCTCGCAGGCCCCTCCTGGGACCGGGAGGAGATCCTCTGCGCCGACCTGGACCTTACCTCTGTGGTGGAAGCCCGGTACGACTTCGACTTCACAGGGCACTATGCACGCTCCGACGTGTTCACCCTCCTGGTGAACGGCGAGCCCCTGCGGGGAATCGACTATTCCGGGGAACCCTTCCTGCCGGGAGAGGCCTTGCCCGAATGAGCGGGGCGAATTCCGACGGAAAGAACACGCCCCGGGAAGGCCTGCCGGGGGTGCCTTTCTGTGACGGTCCGCTGCTGCGGGAAACGGCGGAGAGGGCGGTCCACTGGCTTGAAGACCTTCCATCCAGAAGGGTCGGGGCATGGGCTTCCGCGGAAGAGCTCAGGAAGGCCCTCGGCGGAACGCTGAACGAGGAGGGAATGGACCCTTCGGATGTGGTGGCCGCCTTTTCGGAAGGCGCCGCCCCCGGCCTTACCGGTTCGCCGGGGCCGCGCTATTTCGGCTTCGTCACCGGGGGAGCCCTCCCGGCGAGCCTCGCCGCCGACTGGCTTGCCTCCGCCTGGGATCAGAACGCCGTCCTCGCCGTCTCCTCTCCGGCTGCAAGCGCAGCGGAGGAGATCGTCTCGGAATGGATCCTCGATCTCCTCCGCCTGCCGCCGGAATCCTCGGCCGGCTTCGTCACAGGGTGCCAGATGGCCAACTTCACCTGCCTGGCCGCCGCACGGCACGAGGTCCTCAGACGACATGGCCATGACGTGGAGAAGGACGGGCTCCAGGGAGCTCCCCGGGTCACCGTCATCGCAGGCGAGGAGGCCCATGCGACGCTCCTGGCCGCCCTGAGGATGCTCGGGTTCGGCACGGGAAACGTGATGTCCGTCCCCGCCGACGGACAGGGCAGGATGGTCCCGGACAAAGCGGAGGACGCCCTGAGGGCAGCCTCCGGCCCGGTGATTCTCTGCCTTCAGGCAGGCAACGTGAACACCGGCGCCTTCGATCCCTGCGACCGGATCATCCCGGCTGCCCGGGCGAAGGGGGCATGGGTCCACGTGGACGGGGCTTTCGGGCTCTGGGGAAGGATGCTGCCGTCCCTCGATACCCGCACAGGCGGCATCGAACTCGCCGATTCCTGGGCCACGGACGCCCACAAGTGGCTGAACGTCCCCTACGACTCGGGGATCGCCGTGGTGAGGCACAGCGCCGCCCACAGGGCTTCCATGGCACTGAACGCCCCGTACTATATCGCCGGGGAGGGAGAGGTGCGGGACCCTTCCCAGTGGGTCCCCGAATCCTCCCGGAGGGCCCGGGGCTTTCCCCTGTACTGCGGCCTGAAGAGCCTGGGCAGGAAGGGCGTCCTGGAGATGGTTGAGCGGAACTGCCGGCAGGCACGGCTCATGGCATTGCTCCTGTCGGAGGACCCCATGGTCAGCATTCTCAACGACGTGGTGCTGAACCAGGTCCTCGTCAGGTTTTCCTGCCCCGGATCCGACAGTGATGCCTTCACCCGCACGGTCACGGCGCAGGTACAGGAAGAGGGCACCTGCTGGGCCGGGGGAAGCGTCTGGAAGGGGATGGCCGCCATGCGCATCTCCGTGTCGAACTGGTCCACGTCCGACGACGACATTTTCCGGTCCGCAGAGGCCATACGGTCCGTCCTCGGAAAGGCGCCCCGAAGCGGGAGATAGGCCTAAATCCGCAGCTTCTCCTGGCAGAGGGAGTGTCGCCGGGCATAAGGTGAATTCGACCCGCCAGGGTCGAAGAGATGATCCCCTGGGGGACAGCGCCCGGGCCGAGAAAC
>JAPXRK010000052.1:5750-8268 GCA_033813575.1 Synergistales bacterium | reverse complement strand
GGTGAAGGGAGCCCTCCGGACCAATGCGGAAGTGGTGATCCTCGAGAAAGACATCAACGCCGCCCTCGGGTCTTTTTCGTCCAGCCGGGGCAGTTATTCCATCGATTTCCTCCCCGGGTCCGTCCGGGTGCACGGGAACCGGGAGACGGCATTCGGCACCGTCCGGGCTGAAACGACGGGAATCCTTGCCGTGGAGGACGGCAGGAAAATAACGATGGGAAACGCCAGGATCCGGATCAACGGCCAGGATCAGACGGACGCCTTTCGGGACGAGATCGCCGGGCTGAATCCCCTGCTGGATTTAGCGGACATTTTTTTCCTTCCCGCCTCGCGATGGATCATCAGCGTGGACGATGCTTCCCTTCGCCTTTCCACCCCGACTCCGCCGAAAGCGGCCGAAGGACTGACCCGGCGCCATGAGAGAGGAGCGCTTCCCCTTCCGGCGCCCGAACCCTTCGCATTCTCCCCGGAGCGGTTTGAAGACGGCGACATCATTCTCGTGAACGGAAAATCCTGGAGGAGCAAAGCCCTTCTTTTTTTCTTCAGGCGTCCTGACGATTTTTCCCACAGCGGCATTGTGCGATGGTCGGGTGGGATCCCCTGGGTGATCCATGCCTCCCCTGAATCGGAACGGGTGGAGATGGAAACCCTGGAGGAATTTCTGTCACCCTTCGAGATAGAAAAGGCGGAGGTGTACCGCCTGAAAGGGAATAAGAGAGCCGCAGAACGGGCCAGCAGGGCAGCCTGGGGATTTTTCCTCGAGGGAAGGCCCTTCGACGGCCTGTTCGATAAACAGGACGAGAAAGCGGTGTACTGCACTGAACTCGTCTGGAAAGCCTGCGAAAAGGCAGGTGTCGATCTCTTCGGCGGGGAAAGGTCTTCGTTCTTTTCCCCCATCCCCTTCTACGGGAACGTACTCTTCCCTTCCGCCTTCATCCGAAGCCCCCTTCTGGAAAAAGTGATGACCCTGGACTGATGGCCCCCTTCCGGGACGTCCGCTTTCCGGCGTTCACTCTCACCCCGGATCTCCCTGCCCAACCGGTGCGGTTATCGGCTTTGGTCCTTTTCGGCGTCCCCGGCGATTGTTTTCTCAGCGCCGCAGTGCAGGCAGAAAGGAAGAAGAGCGTGCCGCATCCGGCCGCAGGCTTCGCATTCCTCGAACAGCGCTGTCCCGCAGGCCGGGCATGTATAGGGTTTTTCCTCCTCCCCCGCGTTCGACAGGGGAACCTTGTTCACGGTGCGCCGTGTCCAGAACATGTACTTTCTCGGGCCTGTCCGGATGGGGTATTCGCAGACCGGGCAGAGGAAACGCTCGTAGGCCTCCCGGTACTGCTTCGTCAGCCACTGGGCCCCGGGGAAGGCCACGATCCTGATGACGGACACCAGGATCCTGAGGACCGCAGCGAGAAGCCCGAGGACAATGACATACTTGAAGTACCGCGTCGGAAAATACCTGTGGATCACGAGGGCCGATTTCACAAGCACCGCGCCGCCGAAGGCAAGAAAGAGAGGGAAATAGACGCTCCCCCTCTTTTTCGCAGCCAGCCAGACTCCTGCGGCCAGCAAGGGGAGCAGGATTCCGAGCTGGAATGCGGCCAGCCTGAGATTGTGCTTCTCGTCCAGCCGTTCGTACTCTTTCCGGGCAGGTTTCCTCTGCTCTTCGATCGTCTTCTCGAGTTTCAGCCGCTCCGATTCAAGGGCCCGCTTCCGTTCGGCAAGCCTGGAAAGTTCCGCGCTGTGGGCCTGGTACAGCTTCTGGCTTTCAAGGAAGCCCGCAAGGCTCTCGGAAAGGTTGGAAGAGTGAGCCTCAGGCAATGAGAGAGATTTCTGGATCGTGAGTTTCTGCAGTTCGATCAGCTGGTTGATCGTCCCCTGAAGGTTCAGCGAACTGTCGCTGACAATGCGCATTTCCTCCCGTTTCGCATCGATCTCCCGGTCGGTCCCCGCGATCTCTTCAGCGAGCTGTTTCGACTTTTCCACCAGCCCCCTGTCCACGTACTGCTCCTCGATATCCCTGTACCGGGGCCCCTCGATGGACTCGATGTCCTCCATGAGAAAGCCGAGGACCCAGAAGACGAGCACGGCCAGAACGACGGTGAAAAAACTGATCAGGAACCTCTGGAACCATGGGCCTTTCGGTTTTGCCCGCACGTTCACCCTCCCCCTTTTCCATCCCTATCCCCTGCCGGGAACTTCGTCCGCTCCCGCAGGCCCTGTTCTTCCCCGGCGCTCCGGCCACGCTGCCCGCGGATGGGGAGAGGGCTGCCGGCCAGGGCCTCTCCTGCCGCCCGAAAACCTTCCCTGATCATCCCGTCCGCGAGGAAAAACTCAAGGAAACGGACATGGCCCACCGACGGACGGATCAGCAGGTCAGGCCGGTCGATTTCCAGGCGCGCCGCGGCGATCTGTTCCTCCATGATGCGGAGCGAGCTGCCGAGCACATCGAAAATGCCGGGCACGGGATCCCGGGACATCCATTCCTTCACCGGCCCGAGGAAACCGACATCGAAACCGCTTG
>JAPXRK010000052.1:0-5740 GCA_033813575.1 Synergistales bacterium | reverse complement strand
CCCCGGCGCCGATCCCGTTCCTCCTGGTCCTCGATTCTTCCGGCCCGACGGGAAGGGTGTCTTCGTTCTTTCCCCCCCTGGTCCGTCCGTTATTGAGGTCCACCGCGATGACCACATCCGCCCCCATTGCCCGGCAGACGCTGACAGGCACGGGATTTACCAGCCCTCCGTCCACGAGGAAGCACCCGTTCCGCCGTGCCGGGGTGAAAATGCCGGGTACGGAAATGCTGGCCCTGATTGCGGAGACCAGGTCCCCCTCGCCTATGACCACCTCGCTCCCGGTCATCACGTCAGCGGCCACGGTGGCGAACCGCACCGGAAGATCGGCGATGTCCGCGGAATCCACGATCTCCGAAAGGAATTCCGTCACCTTCGTCCCCTCGATGAGGCCGGACCGTGGAAATGAAACCTCGAGGAAATACCCCGCGGCCTTTTTCCAGTCGAGACCCCGGGCTATCTCTGAGAGTTCCCCGAGCTTCCCTGCGGCATACACCCCTCCGACCAGGGCGCCGATGCTCGTCCCTGCGACGATATCCGGCCGTATCCCGGCCTCTTCGAGGGCCTGGAGCACCCCTATGTGGGCCATTCCCCTCGCCGCGCCGCTGCCGAGGGCCAAGCCGATTTTCGGCCTCACGGGAATCCCGCTTTCCAGGACCCGTCCCTCCCCTGGCCCCCGGAAAGGTCCGTTCTTTCCGGTGCGTTGTCCCTTGCGGTTTCGGGAACATCCCCGGGTGAATCCCCATCGGGGATGTTTCCCGCGATGGCCTCGAATTCCCCGGCGCATTCCAGGAACACCTCCACGAGCCGTGGATCGAACAGGCTCCCGGAACCGGCGCGGATCTGCTCCACCGCCTCTCCGTGGGGAAGAGGCTCCTTGTAGGGCCGCCTCGAGATGAGGGCGTCGTAGACATCGGCGATGGCGGTGATGCGGGCAAGAATGGGTATGTCCTCCCCGGCGAGGCCGTGGGGGTACCCCGTGCCGTTCCATCGTTCATGATGGTACTCCGTTATCTGCCGGGCATAGTTTATGAAGGAGTCCGTCCCGAGAAGCTCCTCCGCCCTTAGCAGCACGTCGCTGCCGATGGAGGGATGCTTCCTGATGACGCCGAACTCCTCCGGGCTCAGCCCGCCCGGTTTCAGCAGTACGGCGTCCGGAACCCCCACTTTCCCGATGTCGTGGAGGACGGCGCTCTGCCAGATCATGGGGAGATCCTTCTCCGGGAAGAGGGCGGCGGCCCCCGACCGCTCGAGGAGCAGCTTCACGTACTGCTTCGTCCTGCGGACGTGGTTCCCGGTACCTTTATCACGGTATTCCGCCAGGACCGCCATGCTGTCGATGATGGCCTCCCGGTGCCGTTCCAGCTCCGCCGCCCGGTTCTCCAGGAGCCGCTCGCCCTTCTTCCGTTCCGAGACGTCCTGGACGATGGACGCGAAATAACGCACCGATCCGTCGGCGTTCTTCATGATCTTTGTGGTCACATCCACGTCGATCCTGGCGCCGTCTTTCCTTTCGTACTGCTTTTCAATGAAAAAGTCGCTGGTGCCGCTCCATAATGCCTTTTCAAACAGCGGAAGTTCCCTTTCCAGGACGTCCGGGGGCGTGAGGTCTTTCCATGGGAGGTTCATCAGCTCTTCCCGGCTGTATCCCAGCATCTCGCAGAGCCTCCCGTTGAAATGGATCCAGGCGCCGTCCGCGGAGACCAGGGCGAATCCGACGCTGTTCTGCTCGAAGAAGTTCCGGAACCGCTCCTCCGCCTGCCGTTCTTTCCTCTGGGCCCTCCGGGAGACAAAAAAGAACAGGAGGACGAAAAGGTCGAACACCAGCAGGGTGGCGAAGGCTCCTCCCCTTCTTCTGCGGTATTCCGAGAAGACGCCGTCTTTTTCCCTTCCGGCGACGACATGGAGAGGGTAGGGAAACACTTTCCTGTAGCTGATGAGCCTCAGGATGCCGTCAGGCAACCCCCCGCACTCCAGGATTCCCGCCCTGTCGGCCTTCATGGCTGTGAACAGCCCGCTGTTCACGATGGAGGCCCCGAAAGGGGTTTCCCCTCCCTCCACGGTCCCTGCGAGGATCGTTCCCTCAGAACCCACGAGCAGAACGGTTCCCTGGGGTCCGAGACTGACCTGGCGATAAAAGCCGGAAAAATAGAAGGGATTCACCGAGGCGAGGACGACCCCTCCGAAGGAACCGTCAGTTTTTTCAATCGGAAGGCTCATGGGGATGTACCATTTTCCTGTCGCTGTGCCGAGAATGGGGGCTCCCACGAGGAATCCCTTTTCGCCGTCCCGGTGGGCCCGGAAGAAGGGCCTGGCTGCAATATTGACGGGATTGAAGGGTACCTGGCTGCTCAGGACGAGATCGCCGTTCTCATCGGCGATGCTCAGCAGGTTGAAGAGGTTTCCCTGGGCTTCCCGGCTTCGGATGGCGTACCGGGCGACCGAGGCGTTCGCGGCTTCCTCGAAGCTCCGCACCCCCCCTCCTCCCCTTTTCTCGTAGGTTTCCTTCAGCGAGAAAAGAACCTGCCTGACGTTCTCCACGGTCCGGAGAGAATGCTCTTCAAAAGTCCTGGCAAGATTGTCCGTATGCAGAAAGGCGCTTCTCAGGATCCTCTCCCTGTCCGTCTTCAGCTGAAGAAAAAGGGCTCCCCAGGAGAGAATGATCATGACGCCGCAGAAGAGGCCAGCAAGAACTCCCGATGTCAGGAAAACCGGTCTTTTCATCCCTTCCCCTCCCCCCGAGCCGTTCCTCTGTTTTCCTAGAGCAGGGGGCTGAAGAGCTTGGTCACCCCGTGGACCACCCGCAGAGCCCGGGGGCGGCGGCTCCATTCATCCGCGGTCAGCCGTCTCGATTCCGCGATGTAGCTTTCCTGGGCCATCCGGATGGCCGATGTCTCCTCCGTTCCGTAGAGCACGAGGTTCAGCTCGAAGTTGAGGGCGAAGGAGCGGATGTCGAAGTTGCTCGTCCCCAGGAAGGCGAGGCTGTGGTCCACGGTCATGGTTTTTGAGTGGAGAATGTTTTCCTGGAAGAGGTAAATTTCGACGCCCATGTCCAGGAGCACGTCGAAGTACGCCTTGGCTGCGCTCCCCACGAGGAACTGGTCGCTCCGCTCGGGGATGACGAGCTGGATTCTCACGTCGGAGAGGGCGGCCGTTTCAAGGGCATGAAGAAGCTCGTCGTCGGGGATGAGGTAGGGGGTCGTGATGACCACCAGTTTTTTCGCCCCGTGGAGGGCCGCCACCACGAGGCGCTGGTAGTTCTGCAGGGGGTAGGACGGGCCGCTGGGCACCGTCTGGAGGATCGCCTGCCCCGTCCGCTCAGGCCCGGGAAAGGCGCGCTCCATGGGAAGAAGTTCCCTGGTCTCCACGTACCAGTCCTCCATGAAGACGCCCTGGAGCTGGAGAACCACCGGCCCGGTGAGCCGGAGGGTAAGGTCCTTCCACAGTCGTCCTCCCGCTTTGCCGCCGTAGGAGGGCTCCGTGACGTTGTGGGATCCCGTGTAGCCGATGCGGCCGTCGATTACGGCGATCTTCCGGTGGTTCCTCAGGTCGTACCGGGCCGTGGTGGCCGTCCTGCGGAGCAGCCCCTGGGGGAGGGCCTCATCCACCCGGATGCCGGCGGACCGGAGGCGGGAAGCGTCCTTCTTCAGGAAGGGCTTCGCCCCCAGGGCGTCCACGAGGAGCCTGCACTCCACGCCCCTGGCCGCCGCCCCTTCGAGGGAGACAAAGAGCCGTTCCGTCATGGAGTCCAGGGCGAAGATATAGTACAGGAGGTGCACCGATTCCTTCGCTCCGTCGACGTCGGCGCAGAGGCTTTTCAGGAACTCCTCTTCCCTGTCGATGAGCAGGAACGAGTTGCCCGTGGTGATGCACATGTCCCCCAGTTTTTCCCCCAGCGCCCCGAAACGGACAAGCTCTTCGGGCAGCCAGTTGGATTCGTCGCCGAGAATCCTGCGGAAGGTGGCCTTGTCGGCCGTGAGGGTGCGGAGCAGGGCCTCGTGCCGCTCGATCCTCTCCCGGGGAAGGGATGTGGAGCCGAAGGCGATGTAGAGCAGGAAACCCAGCCACGGCCAGAAGTAGATGGCGAGAAGCCATGACATGGCCGTGGTGGGACTGTGCCGCTGGGGGATGTAGCAGAGCATGACGATCCGGATGGCGATGGAGGAAAGTTCGTAAAAGGTGTAGAGAAACACTCCGGCCGTCATGAGGCCAGCGCCCCCCCGCTCCGCCCTTCGGGGGTGAAGTCGCAGACCAGGGGAAGATGGTCGGAATACCTGACCCGGGGCACCCGGAAGTCCTTCATCTCAATGCCCTCGCTGTAGAGCACGAAATCGAGGGCCAGCGCCGGGAGTCCGCTTGGATAGGTGGGCATGTTCCCGTCGTTGGCGTTCCTGAACAGCCCCTTCCGAAAGAAGGGCCGGAGTTCCTTCTCGCCGGCGTAGATGTTGCCGTCGCCGGCGAGGATGACCGGCTTCTTCGCCTGGCGGCACCGGTCGGCCACTTCGCCGATCTGGATTTTCCGCGCCCCGTACCCCAGGGAAAGATGGGCCAGGAACAGGGTGAACGCCTCAAACTCGACCTCGAGGAGGGTCCGCTTGACCCCCCTGCTCAGGTAGTGCTCCCGGGTCGAGAGAATGGGGAGACTGGTCACCACGGCATTCCCCTGGGACTTCAGCAGGGGAGCCCTGGAAACGAGAGACTCGTGGTGGTATTTGCAGGCAAAGACGGACTCGGCGTTGAGCCGGGCCGCCATGAGCTCCGCCTGGCATTCGCCGTTCTGGCGGTAGGAGCCCGAGTCGGTCTCCACGAGCCCCACGACGTCGGGCTTCAGCTTCGAAATAAAGTCGGAAATCCGCCGGAACCGTCCCTCGGTTTTCCTGAGACAGCCTGAAAAGGGGAAGGGGAAATGGTAGTCCCACCCCGTGCCTGTCCCGTAGCGGATATTGTACAGTACAAGTCGCATGCAGATCCTCCGGGCAAAAGAAAATAATCTGTGATTATACAGCAAAATGACCGTCTTTCATCGGTTTTTCGGCCTGTTTTTTCTTATCGGCGGCCCAATGGGCAGGAATTTTCCCTCCATCCCTTGCATCCTCTTTCCTCCGGGAAGTGAAAAATTTTTCACAGGGCCTGATAAAAAAATGGCGCAAAGTACTGAATATGGGATAGAATAGCGGAAGAAACCTGACCTTTTCCCCAATACCCAAAGGAGGAGTGTGTCCCATGGTCACCAGAGTCCCCCCCGAGCCTTTCCGCATCAAGATGGTGGAGCCCGTCCACGTTCCCGACCCGCAGGAACGGGAGCGTGCGCTGGAAGCAGGCCATTTCAACATGTTCGGCTTGAAGTCGGCGGACGTGTACATCGACCTTCTCACCGACTCAGGCACGGGCGCCATGAGCAAGCAGCAGTGGGCGGCCATCATGATGGGCGACGAGGCCTACGCCGGAGCGGACAGCTTCTACAGCCTGAAGAAGGCGGTGAAGGACGTCCTGGGCTTCGACTATACCATTCCCGTCCACCAGGGCCGGGCCGCCGAGAACGTGGTCTTCGGCTCCCTCGTGAAGGAAGGGGACGTGATCCCCTTCAACATGCCCTTCGACACCACCAGGGGGCACATCTTCAACGCGGAGGCATCCTCCGTGGACTGCGTCATCGACGAGGCTTTCGACCGGGAGAACCCTCACCCCTTCAAGGGCAACGTGGACATCGCCAAACTTGAAAAGGCCCTCGCGGACAACAGGG
>JAPXRK010000051.1:1979-8273 GCA_033813575.1 Synergistales bacterium | reverse complement strand
ACCTTCTGGTCTTCCCACGTGGACCGGCTGGAGGATCTCCTGGAGGCAAAGTACTCGTCCTCCCCTCCTGACGTGGTGATCACTACCGGAAACGAAGCCGCCGCTTTCGCCCTGGTGCATACGGCTGAACTGTTTGGCGGAGCTCCAATAGTGTTCTGCGGACTCACCAACGAATACCTTTTTTCAGTGTTTCCAGAGGGAAAGGGAACCGGGATTTATTCCGTTCCGGCCCACAACCTCCTCATTTCGGAGATCGGAAGGCTCCATCCAGGGGCATCCATCGCCTTCGTTTCAGACCTAACGCCTGCAGGGCTCAGGGATCTTTCCCGGCTCAACACGAGCATGATGAAGGTGGAATCCCGCCCCCATGTGATCCCTCTCTCCGGTTTTTCCGCCGAGAGGCTCGCTGAATCAATCAGGAATCTGCCGGACAAGACGGTCATCATGCTGGGAGTTCATTCTTCACTCCCTGACGGCAGCCCCATGACGATGAAGGACACCCTCGCTCTCATACTGCGGAATACGTCGCTGCCCGTCTACACGCTGGATGAGGATGGCATTCGGCATGGCGCCCTGGCGAGCGTGGAGGGGAACGGATACGGGAAGGGAAGAACAGCCGGAGAGATGGCCGTCAGGATTTTGTCTGGAGAGGCCGTCAATACCATACCGCCCGAAAAATCCATGGCGGACCATCTCACCTTTGACTACCCGATGATGAAAGTTCATTCAATCCCCAGAAATGCTCTTTCAGAACGAAGCGTCATTCTGAACGATCCCGCCGACCTTGCGGCCAGGCATTTTCCCGTCGCTCTTCTCAACTTCGGCCTGTTTGCCCTTCTGGGAGGCCTGGCGTTTTTTTTGAAGGGAAAGATCGCGAAAAGGAAAAGAACCCAAAAAATTCTCACAGAAAGGACGGAATACTGGGAACAGCTCTTTCAGAGATCCCCTGAAGGGGTTATCGTATACAACGCCGCAGGAGATGTACTGGAAACAAACCTTGTCTTCCGCTCCACCTTTGCCCTTTCCGACGAAAATATGACCGATGCGAAAATAGCCACTCTTCTTCCCTGGGAAAAGGGAACCCTCCGCCCGGAAGATTTCTTTCCGGAGGACAAGGGGCAGATCAGAGAGGTGAAAATACCGGACAGGGACGGGATTCTCATTCCCGCAACCCACCTCCCCTTTCCCCTTGTTTCAGGAACGGAAAAGATTTACTGCTCTCTCGTCCAGGATATCAGCAAGAGAAAAGAAATCGAGGAGCGGCTGGAAGAAAAGGGACATTTCCAGGAAATCCTTTCCGTCATTACATCCCGCTTTATCCTTTCTCCCAGCTACCGTGACGCAATGAAATCCTCCCTCGAGGATATCCTCGTCCTCTCGAAGGGAAAAACGGCGGCCATTTACCGGCTCTCGGGAAGGAAAGGCATACTGGCCCTGGAAACGGAAGTCCGGTCTGCACCGGAACAGCCTTCCATGGCAGGGCTTTTCCCGTCGCAGCAGGAGGAAGACTTTCTCTGGAAATCCCTTCTCTTTCGGGATGGAACTTTCAAACCCGCCACCCTCCGCCCGTCGGAACTTCCGCAGAACGAGAGAAAAGAATGGCTTCCCCTCACTCATAGGGGGATTTCCTCGGTCTCCATCCTCCCCCTGTTTCTCAGGAACTCCTTCCAGGGGTTCCTGGCCCTCGCCGACCCCTCCGAGGAATGGATATCCCATTCTGAGGAACCGGTGTTCGACATACTGCGAAACTCACTCGCCGCAGCAATGGAACGCTACCAGGACGAACTCTCCCTGGAAAAGCACCACCATGTAATCAACGAACGTTTCACCGGCGTCATCCTCGCTCTCTGCCAGGTCAGCGAACTCCGGGACGTATCCACATCGGGACACCAGAAAAACGTCTCGACCCTCGCGGAAGGACTTGCCCGAAAGCTGGGGCTTCCTGAGGAGACGATCCTCGGTGTCAGGTATGCGGGACTCGTTCACGACATCGGGAAGCTCTATATCCCGGCGGAGATCCTCTCCAAGCCTTCAAAACTCACACCGGCCGAATACGAGCTGGTAAAAAAGCATCCTGAATACGGGAAGGACATCCTTTCTCCCCTGGATTTCCCCTGGCCCCTAGCGGAAATCATTCTCCAGCATCACGAAAGGATGGACGGCACAGGGTATCCCCTGGGACTGAAAAAAGAAGGAATTTGCATCGAATCCAGGATACTGTCCGTGGCGGACACCTTCGACGCTATGACCTCCGAGCGGCCCTACAGAAAAAAACATTCCCCCGCCCAGGCCCTGGAAGAAATCAGGAGCCTGTCAGGGAAGGCCTATGACCCGGAAATAGTTGAAGCTCTGGGAAAATGCTGCAAGGAAAACGATTTTTGATTCGCTGCAATGAGAGGGCGCAGCCGCGTACGCCCTCTCCTCGTTTACTTTACCGATGAGACTCTCACGGAGGATTTTTTCGCCCCGATGTGCTGGGCCAGCTCCAGAAGACGGCTTGCGTACCCGTATTCATTGTCGTACCAAATCATCACCTTGGCTACCCTTCCCATCAGCATTTTTGTTGAAAGGGAATCCACGATGCCTGAATGGGAATTCCCTACGATATCCGAAGACACCAGCTCTTCCGCACTGTACTCGAGAATGCCTTTCAAACCTTCCTCGGCGGCCGTCCGGAGAACTTCGTTGACCTCTCCGGCGTTTGTATCTTTTTGAAGATGAACGACCATGTCAGTGAGAGATCCGTCAGCTACCGGAACCCGGACTGCCGACATTCCTATTTTTCCCCTCAGGTCTGGGAAAAGAGGGATAAGGGCCTTCGCAGCCCCTGTAGAGGCAGGAATTATGGAAAGACCGGCCGCCCGGTTTTTTCTGCATCCGCCTTTGGGGACATCCACTAGTTTTTGTGAGGACGTGAAGGCATGGATGGTCGTCCCCATGAGGTATTCGATACCGAAAGCGTTGTTCAGAACTTTTATTGCAGGAGCGATGGAATTGGTGGTACACGAAGCATTGGACACCACCCGGTGCTTCTCCGGGTCGTATTGATCCTCGTTTACGCCGAGGACGACGCAGAGGTCGGCGGTTTCAGACGGAGCGCTGATAATGACCCGTTCAGCACCGGCGTCAATGTGGGCCAGGGCTTTCTCTTTCTGAGTGAAATGGCCTGTGCATTCGAGGACTATGTCGACTTCAAGTTCTTTCCAGGGTAGTTTGGAGGGGTCTCGTTCGCCGAGGAGAGGTATTTCTTTTCCGTCAAGTATCACGGAGTTTTCGCCTGCTTCTACTGGGAAATGGGCTTTCCCGTGGACTGAATCGTACTTGATGAAATATGCCATTTCTTGAGGAGACGATGGTTTGTTGAGGGCTACTATCTCAACGTCTTCCGGCTGCACCTCCATGTAGCGACGAAGAACCAGCCGGCCGATCCTCCCGAGTCCGTTGATGGCCACCCGTTTCATTCATTCCACCTCCACAAAGGATAATGATGTGTAAATATCTTATCACAGAAACGGGGCATTTATATGCCTTTTTTTAGTATTTTTTTCTCTATGCAGTATTTTTTGTAACAAAGACAAAGCAAAGCGGAGCAAAAAAGCGTAACGGTACAATAACTACCAAGAAATACTGCCTATTCTTCTCTAAACAGGATTTTCAACAGGTTTGTGCGAATTTTCCCTAAAAAAAACGGTGTTTCCCCAGGAGAGGAAACACCGTTCCATGCAGAGCGTTTGAATTTTCAGGGAAGAGTGTAGAAACTTACTCCCTGCCGGCCATGTACATGGCCAGTTCAAGCATTCTGTTCGAATAGCCGTATTCGTTGTCGTACCAGATCATTACCTTCGCGATATGCCCCATGATGACCTTCGTGGAGGGGGCGTCCACAATTCCCGAATGGGAGTTGCCGATGATGTCGGCGGAGACGATTTCCTCCTCGCAGAATTCCACGATCCCCTTCAGGCTTCCCTCAGCGGCGGCTTTCAGAGCTGCGTTGACCGACTCGGCAGTGACCTCCTTCTTCAGGTGAACCACGATATCGGTAAGGGAACCGTCAGCTACCGGGACACGGACCGAAATCATATCCATCCGGCCCTTCAAGTCGGGAAACAGGGGAACCATGGCCTTGGCGGCCCCGGTAGTGGCTGGAACAAGAGAGACCGCAGCGGCCCGGCCTTTCCTGCCGCCTCCCTTTGGAACGTCGACGAGAACCTGGGTTGACGTGTAGGCGTGAATGGTGGTCCCCATGAGGGATTCGATGCCGAAGGCTTCGTGGAGCACTTTCGTCACCGGCGCCAGGGAGTTCGTTGTGCAGGAGGCATTCGAGACCACCGAATGCTTCGAGGGATCATAGGCTTTTTGGTTCACGCCGAGTACTATGGTCAGATCCGCATCGTCCGCCGGAGCGCTGATGATGACCCGTTTTGCCCCTGCGGCGAGATGAGCTGCCGCCTTTTCCCGCTTTGTAAAGAAACCGGTGCATTCAAGAACGATATCCACTCCCAGTTCTTTCCAGGGAAGCTTTGAAGGATCCTTTTCGCTGAAAAGGGGGACGGATTTCCCGTCCAGCAGAAGAGCTCCGTCACCGGCCTCTACGGAAAAGCCCGCCCTGCGGTGGACTGAATCATACTTGATAAGGTAGGCCATCTCCGAAGGGGGGGTGAGATCGTTCAGTGCGACAATTTCGAAATCCTCCGGTTTTGCCTCCATATAGCACCGAAGGACGAGACGCCCTATTCTTCCCAGTCCGTTAATTGCTATTTTCTTCATTGCAACACCTCCATAATGGATAGATGGATCCGAGCTTAGAGAAGGATTTTATCACATATAGAAAATTCAGTCAGTAAGTCCGTCACCGGGATCTGACGGTTCTTTCCGGCGGCCTGCAATCCACCAGACTCCGGCTGCTGCAGTGACCGGAATGGTCAGAAGCAATCCCACCGTTCCCGCCACACTCCTCAGAACTTCCTGGGCGATGTGCGGATCATTGAGGAGCCCGATGAAATCGGCCCCCTCGGTAGCGATGAGCACCACGAACGGCAGGGAGCTCCCGAGATAGGCGAGGATCAGGGTATTGATCATGCTGCCAAGCACGTCTCTTCCCACGCTGATCCCGGCTTTCCAGAGCCTTTTCCAGGGAATGGAAGGATCGTACTCGTACAGTTCTCCCATGGAAGAGGTAACGGAAACCGCCACGTCAAGCACGGCTCCTATGGAGCCCACCATGACGGCGGCAAGGAGGAGTCCCCGAAGGGAAAGGTCCGGGGAGGTGGACGCAAGAAGGGCTGCACTGTCGCTTTCCAGCCCCGTGAGCTGCCACAGGGAAACCATGATCCACCCGGTAAGGGAGGCCCCTGCGGCGCCCCCTACGGCCCCGAATACCGGGATAGGGCGAAGCTCCCTTTTTCTGATGACGAAAAAGCAGGTCGCCACGGAAACGACTGCCACGGAAAGAATCGCAAACGGAACCGGCGGATAGCCCGAAGCTATCCGGGGAACGAACCATCCGATGAGGAACAGGAGCGAAAGGAAAAGGCCGACGAGGGCGTTAAAACCTGACCTTCCAGCAACGATGACGAGAATGCCGCAGGCGAAGGAAATGAAGCCGACCACTGCAGGGACACGGTACCGGTCGCTGATGGAGAATTGAACCGTACCGTCTTCAAACATGTCGGCAAGGAGAAGATATTCATTTCCGGGGAGGAGCAAAAGCCTGCTGTCGGCCAGCTGCATTATTTCCACCTCTTCCCGCGTTCCGGCCCTGGGACCGCTCCTGTAGAGGATGCGGAGCTTCACTAATTCACTTTCCCATTCGCTACCTTCCCCGGATGCGGGATCACCCCTTTTCCCCAGCAGGTCTTCGATCACTACCACCGATGAATCCTTTGCGTTCCATCGTGAGATGACAAACCAATCCGTTCCGGCGACAACTCCCCAGACAAACAGAAACAGCAGAAGCGCCGAAGCGGCGAGGTAAGAAGCGATTCTTTTCATTCTCTTTTCCCTTTCTTCAGGTGCGTTTCCTTCCGAAGGGGGAAACTGCCGGCCTATTACAAAGTCCCGAGGCAGAGTATGAGAAAAAAAAGCCCCGTACAGTTCCTCCCGACCGGAACTTTGTGCGCAACCCCTTCCCCGCAGGGTGGAATACCTTTCCGGACCCCACCCGACTACTTGCGTTCATGGAAAAGCGGGCCTGATTCCTCGTCCGTTTGATGAAGAAACTCTTCCAGCCCGAGAGAGGCGATTTTTGAGGGGAGGGGAATTCCCTCCTCACTCCACTCCCGCTCCGCATAATAC
>JAPXRK010000051.1:0-1969 GCA_033813575.1 Synergistales bacterium | reverse complement strand
TCCCGGAGCTGGCTTTCAAGGTCGGGAAGGGTGTCCGCAGATCCTCCCGAACCCCGGGGCTCCCGTAGAATTCTTTCGGGAAGAGTGTCGTCCCTGGCTGTAAGGCCGCAGGCCATGTTGAACAGCTTCTTGAGGTTGAAAAGCCTCTCGCCTGCCGCCATGAGTTCTCCGCCGTCCATGTCCCACCCCGTGACGCCGTTGATCCAGACAAGAAGGTCTTCCATTCTCGTGGCAGCGAAAGGGAATTTGCACATCTTCAGGGAATCCATTATGCCCATGAGGTTCTGGAATCCCACGTTGATCTTTCCCTTCCCCTCGTCCACCGTCCGGTCGAGGACGGCATCCACTCCCAGCTCGGGGTAGGTCATGCTCCTCTCGAAGGAATAGGAGAAGCCCGAAAGGTGGCAGGCTCCGCGGTTCGACGTGGCGTAGCCCGCCGCAAGGCTCTTGTAGCACCGGGGGTCATGAGCCGGGAAATCCATTCCCTTGGAGTGGATGGCGAATTTTTCAGCCCCTTTTCCGATTTTTTCTGCAGCTTTTTTTGTTCCGCCGGCAAGGACCGCTCCGAATCCCCTTTTGTCGGAAATGTCAGCGAGAAGTCGCATCATGGCCTCACCGTCGCCCCATTTCAGCGGATACCCTACCTCCCTTTCGTCGATGATCCCCCGCTCGAAGAGTTCCATGGAGAAGGCCACCGCCGAACCTCCCGAAATGGTATCGATTCCCATGCGGTTGCACAGGTCGTTGCCCCGTCCGACCGCCTTCAGGTCATTGATGAGGCAGTTGCTTCCGAGCATCCCGATGGTCTCATATTCCGGACCCGCCCCGGAAATGCCGTCAAAGGCCACTTCCCGTCCGCATCTGATGGGACAGGCCATGCAGCCCCAGTTCCCCGTGAGGATAGTATCGGCCATGGCCTCTCCCGTTATGCTCTTCACTTCCTCCGGCCAGCTTCCCATGCTCCAGTTCTTCAGGGGAAGGTCCCCGTTCTGTTCAGCCAGGGCAACGCCTCCGGCCGTTCCGAAGCGGGTCATGGCAGGCAGCTTTTCAATGTAGAACTTCGCTTTCTCCGCCGATTTTTCCCGGACGGTTTTCTCGTCCGCCATCACGGTCTTTCCGTTTCCCCTGGCCACGACCGCTTTGAGGTTCTTTGAACCCATGACTGCTCCCAATCCGCCTCTGCCGGCAGCCCTGGCGTTCCGCCCGTCGTGCATGATGTTGGCAATGAGAACCATCCTCTCTCCTGCCGGACCGATGCAGGCCACACCGGCGGTTTTTCCCTCGGCGGCGCAAAGGGCCTCTTCCGTCTCGAAGGTATCCTTCCCCCAGAGGAATGCCCCGTCCCGGATCTCAACCCTCCCGTCGATGACGGCCACGTAGACGGGGGAAGAAGCTTTTCCAAGAAACAGGAGGCCGTCATATCCCGCCCTTTTCAGGTGGAATCCGAAGTTCCCTCCGCAATCGGACTCTCCGAAGGCACCCGTCAGGGGGGATTTACTTATCACCTGGTGCCGTCCCGAGGTGGGAATTCCGGTTCCCTGGAAGGGACCGTTCATGAAAATGAGGGGATTGTCGGGCGAAAGAGGTTCAGCCGCCGGAGATCCGTACCTGAAGAGCAGATACGCTCCAAGGCCTGATCCGCCGATGTATTTCCGGACGACCGTTCCCGGAACGATCAGGTCTTCCGCAGTCCGGGACGTCAGATTCACAAGAGCCACTTTCATTTCCATATTGAAATCATTCCTTTCACGATCCAAGGTCCATTATCTAAAGAAGAACCATGCCTGCCGCCCCTGCGGCAAAAAGAAGCAGCTGGGGGTATTTTCTGAAGGGAGAAAACCTCGAAATCCCGAAGAGAACAAGAGTGAAAAGCCACAGCCTCCAGTCTTTCGCCAGGGGGCGGACTACCATCCAGAACGCACCAAGAAGCATGGCGGCCACTACCGGGCGAAGGGCCCTCTGCACTCTT
>JAPXRK010000050.1:0-8396 GCA_033813575.1 Synergistales bacterium | reverse complement strand
TCCTCCATCGTCTCTTCCTCCTTCCACAGGGATTTCCGCAGGTCCCTGACGAGGGCCGCCCGGTTCTCCCTCTGGTCCGACCAGGACACGGGCGGAAGGTCCGCCCCTGCCCCGCCGGGGGGCGGAAAGAACAGGTCAAGAAGGTGGACCGTCCTCTTTCCCGTCCGGGCGAAGAGATCCCGGCACATGGCACAGTAGACGAGGTAATCGGAGGGAGACTCCCCGCACCGTTCCCGTGCCGTTTTCACCGCGAGGCCGGGGTTGGCGCATTCCTGGAGGCCGCCGAAGCCGCAGCAGGACGTGAGCTCTCCTGACAGAGGCAGTTCCTCCGCCGCCGCCCCCGCACGGGAGGCCAGGTCCCGCACCGCCGCCCGCACCTCCGGCAGCTCCGCCGCCGTACAGGGATCGTGGAGCGCCATGGATACAGAACGGAGCGGAAAAACCTCGGGGACGCCCTTTTCCTGCAGAACGGACCAGAGGGAGACGGCCCTGACTTCAGGCAGCTCCTTCCGGAAAACCTCCAGGCAGCTCGTGCAGGCGGCGATCACCAGCGGAGAGCCCATGGAGCGCCATTGGTCAAGAAACTCTTTCCCTGCCTTCTCCATCTCCCTCCTACGGCCGGCCCATCGTGCCGGAGCCCCGCAGCACCGGAGCCAGAAACCCACTCCTCCGCCGAGGACCTTCCGGAGGTGCCCGTAGACTGATTCCGTTGTCCGGGGAGAAATCCCCGCAAGGCGGCACCCCGGGAAGAAGAGAAAGGCGCTCCCGCTGCGGCCGGGTTCATGGCGCAGGAGGGACGCCCCCGGAGAGTTGGAAAAGGCCATGTCCTCCAGGGCGAACTCGTGGGCGGACGGCGGCATTTTCTGCTGCAGCACCATCTCCCGCCGGGCCGTAAGGCACAGGTCCCTCATGGAAAAGCCCTCCGGACAGACCCGTACGCACTGGCCGCACAGGGTGCAGGAGTTGATCATGCCGTTGGCGAGCCTCGTCCCCTGGATGACCGAGAGGTTATTGTAGATCTCCCTGGCGAATTTTTTCGGGTATCCTTTGTAGTGCTGCAGGAAGACACAGTTCTTCACGCATTCCATGCACTCGCAGAGCAGGCACCGGCCGGCCTCACGGACTGCCTCGTCCATGGAATACCCCCGGGGCGGAACCGGCACGGGAGACGCGGGTTCAATTCCTTCGATATTCGTGAATAGCCTGGTCTCATAGGGCCCCTCCTTCTCCCGGGAAGAGGTGAGGGACGCTCCCTGGAGGAACCGCTCCACCGACTTCATCCCCCGGCGGCCTGCGGCGGCCCTGAAAATGAAGGAAGGTGTGTTCCCTCCCGCGAAGACCCCCGGTACGGCCGTCTCGAGGCTGACTGGATCTCCCCGTTCCAGGAGCTCGGGGAAGGAGCGGCACAGGGGATCGTCCAGGCCGGCATAGACGGCATCGAATCTTTCGGCCAGCCCTCCGGGGGAGAAGGAAGCATCCCAGGGAAGGAAAAGAACGCCCAGTTTCTCCATCCATTCAAGCTCTTCCCTCACAACATCCTCCGTGAGGACCGGAGAGAGGGGGAGAAGCTCCCGTCCGCCGGTCTCTGTCCGGAACACGGTGACGGAATAGCCTTTCCCCGCTCCGTCAAGAGCTGCAGTGAGGGAGCTGATGCCGCCGCCCAGGACCGCCGCGGTGCGTCCCGTCTTCGGGACCAGGGTCCGGAGCCTGCGGAAAGGCCCCTCATCGGCGCAGAACCGCTCCAGCGCCCCAAGCTCCAGGGCGCCGCCCTTTTCCTGCCGGAGACACGCATCCCGGCAGGGAGCGTCGCAGATCCGGGCGAGAATTCCGGGGAGGGGAAGGGTTTTCTGGATGATCTTCCTTCCCTCGTCGAACCGCCCCTTCACCGCCGCTTCGCAGAGGGCCCGTCCATCGAGGTGGAGGGGACAGGCTGCCCGGCACCTGGGGGGCTCTTCCTGGACGCACCTGCTTTCGAATTCCACGAGCGTGTTTTTTTCCATGACGGGACCTCCGGGGAAAGAGAAGGGGAAGGGACGGAAATCCCTTCCCCTTCATTGGTCTCAGGTTACTTCTTCAGTCCTGCGAGCACTTTCTCGGGGTAGGCGGGGAGCCTGGTGATCCTCACGCCGCAGGCGTTGTAGATGCCGTTGATGACGGAGGCGTGGGGGCTCGTGAGGGGAAGCTCGCCGATGCCGGCCGCGCCGTGGGGACCGTCGGCCCTGGGCTCCTCGAAGTAGATGACCTCGATGTCGTCGGGGATGTCCTTGATGTAGGGGAACCCGGCGCCGGGCATGGTGGAGTGCTTCTCGATGTCCTCGAAGTCCTCGGAGAGGGCGAGGCCGATGCCCTGGGCAATGCCGCCGTAGTTCTGTCCGTCCACCACGAGGCGGTTGTTGATCTTCCCGCAGTCGCACATGAGGGTCATGCGGTCCACGGCGGTCTTGCCCGTCTCCGTGTCCACCGTCACCTCGGCCATGAATACGCCGTACATGTAGACCACGAAAGGCTTGCCCTGGCTGTTTTCGTCGCACGCCACCCCATCCACGGCGGACCATTTTCCCGCAAAGGAGGTCGGCTTTCCGGCGGCAACCAGTTCGTCATAGGTCATATACCCGGCGTCCTTCTTAAAGAAGCCGGTTTTCGGCTTCGCGGTCTCCTTGAGCAGAGTCTCGCAGGCCACCCGGATGGCGTTGCCCGTCATGACCTGGGACCGGGACCCGCCGGCAGGACCGGAATTGGGGCATTTCGCCGTATTGGGCCACGTGAAGCGGAGCTTGTCGGGGGTGATCCCCAGGGGCCGCAGCGCCTCATGGGCCGTGCCGATGGCGCCCATATCGGCTCCCTGGCCGTGGTCTTCCCAGGCGGAGCAAATGGTGATGGTCCCGTCGGGATTCATGTCGACCCGGGCCTCGGAGCCGTCGGGACCGTCGAGACCGCAGCCGTACACGCCCACCGAGAGGCCGACGCCTTTTTTGTAGCGGGCCGTGGAGCCCTCGGCGGCCCGCTTCTTCGCGAGTTCGTACTTCGGCCGGAGCGCCTCGAGCATCTTCGGCAGGGAGTAGGATTCCGGGGCCTGGCCCGTGGGGGATGTGCTCCCCGGCCGGTAGGCGTTCTTCAGGCGGATCTCCAGGGGATCCATGCCGAGCTTCTCCGCCAGTTCGTCCATAAGGACCTCGGAGGAGAAGAGGGACTGGGGGGAACCGTAGGCCCGGAAGGCCGATCCCCAGGCATGGTTGGTGCATACCGTCCGCCCCTCGCCCTGGATGTTGGGAATGTCGTATCCCGCGCCCATGAACTGGGTGCCCCTCAGGGTGACCAGGTCGCCGAACTCCGAGTAGGGGCCGTGGTCCACGGAGAAGTCGGTCTCCATGGCCAGCAGCTTGCCCTCTTTGGTGGCGGCAAACTTCATGTTGACGAAGAAGGGGGAGCGCTTTCCGGTGTACTGCTGCTGCTGCTTCCAGGTGTAGTTCAGCGCGACGGGATGCCCCGTGGCCAGCGCGGCGGCGCCCACGAGAGCCTCCATGGTGGGGCTGAACTTGTAGCCGAACGTTCCTCCGGCGGGATTGGTGACAAGGACCAGCTTTTCAGGCTCCACGCCGAGGCCCGGTGCGATCATGGCCAGGTGGAGATGGACGCCGATGGACTTGGAGTGGATCACCAGCCGTCCCTCGTGGTCCGTGTAGGCGAAACCCACGTCGGGCTCGACGGGCATGTGGGGCTGCCTGCCCACGTAGAAGTCGTCCTCCACGGTGACCACATCGGACCGGCCGAAGATGGGGGCGGTGTCCTCCCCTTTCTTTATCTTCTGGGTGTAGTACACGTTGGGGGTGCCGGGATGGATCTCGATGGCGTCCTCCGCCATGGCGGCAGGGGCGCTCATGTAGGCCGGAAGGACCTCCAGGTCGAGCTTCACCTTCTCCGCGGCGGCGGCGGCGTTCTTGTAGGTGTCGGCGCAGACGATGGCCACAGCGTCGCCGTACTGGAAGACCTTCTCGTCGCAGAGAATGGGGCGGTCCCATCCGTCACCCTTGTTCGTGGGGAAGGTGATGAGGCCGGTGATCCTGTTTTTCCCCGGATGTCCTTGTGGGTGACGATCTTGTAGACGCCGGGCATCTTCTCCGCTTCGGAGGTGTCGATTCCTTTGATGTTGGCGTGGGAAACCTTCGCCTGGACGAGAGCCGCGTGAAGGGTTTTCTTCGGCATCTTGAGGATGAGGTCGGCGCCGAAATCCAGGGTCCCGGTGACCTTGGCCACGGCCGTGGGGCGGGGATACTTGCTGCCCCAGATGCGCCCGTCCCCGGGAAGGACGAATTCCAGCTCCTTTTCTTTCATCTCGCCCCTGAGCACCTTGGCGGCATCCATGACGGCATCGACTATGGGAATGTACCCCGTGCAGCGGCAGGCGTTCTTGTTGACATGGAACCAGTCCCGGACTTCTTCCCGGGTGGGCTTGGGATTGGTGTCGAGAAGGACCTTTGCGGACACGATGAAGCCCGGGGTGCAGAAGCCGCACTGGGCCGCTCCGTGCTTGATCCAGGCCTTCTGGATAGGATGGAGCTTCTCGGGAGTGCCTATCCCCTCGATGGTGGTGACGCTGGCTCTTTCAGGCAGCCGGGACATCTTGTACACGCAGGAGCGGGTGTACTTGCCGTCGATGATAACGCCGCAGGAGCCGCAATGGCCCTGGCCGCATCCTATCTTGGTCCCGGTCAGCCCGAGCTGTTCCCTGAGCACGGAGGCAAGGGTGCTGTCGTCCTCCACTATGAGATTCCGTTCGACGCCGTTGACAAAAAAGACTTTCTGAATCATCCTGTTCCCAGCTCCTTCCGTTTGTCGGCAGGGGGCAGGGCGGCAGAGCTCCGGACCTGTGCGCGGCCATGCGATGGGGACCGGAACCGCCGCCCCTTTCCTCTTCACAAAATTCTTCGCGCGGGGATCTCCGTCAGTCAGCCGCTGAACCGATCCCTCCTTTCGCCTCGTGCTGATCGAAAAATAAAAGCCGCCCTCGCGCCAGGAGGACGGCTTCGCCGTTTGCGGGAAAAAAAGTCCTCCTTGCCAAAGGGGAGGCGCACCTGTTTCCGGATGCACCCTAACGGTCGCTGTCCGTGGGATAGATCCTTTAGGACAGGCGACTCGGAGGAAAAGATTGATATTCTCAGAAGTAAATTTCAAAAAAACACTAACTAGTTTGAGCCATTTTATACCATGAATTCTTTCCGGGCAAGCCTACTCCCAGTTGGTTATATCCTTCCCCGGACCGTCTCCTCCCTCTTCGCCGTCGGCACCGAGGGAGAACAGGTCGTATTCGCCGTGGTCGCCGGGGCGGCGGTAGACGAAGGGGCTTCCCCAGGGATCCGCCGGGAGCTTCCGGAGGTAGCCTCCCTCCCTGTATTTCCTCGGTTCGGGAGGAATGGAGGGTTTTGTCACCAGGGCTTCAAGCCCCTGGGCCGTGGAGGGGTACAGACTGCTGTCGAGCCGGTACATCTCCAGGGCCTGCTCGATCTCCCGGATCTGCACCGCCGCCGCGGTTCTCTTGGCATCCTCCCCCCTGCCCACCACCCTGGGCACCACGAGAGCCGCCAGCAGGCCGAGGATGACCACCACCACGAGCACTTCCACCAGCGTAAAGCCCTTCCGTTTCAGCTGCCTTTCTTTCATTGCACAACCTCCGTTTCAGTTCTGCCCGCCCGTCATCCCGCGAGACTGGACAGGTCAAATATGGGAAGGAGCACGGCGATGACCACGAAGCCCACTGCCAGTCCCAGAAACAGCACCAGGAGGGGTTCCGCGAGAGTGGCCGCCTTTTCCATGCCGTCCCGGGCCTCCTCCCAGTTCATCTCCGCCACCTGGCCGATGGCACCCGGCAGGTCTCCTCCCAGCTCGCCGATCCTGAGGATGTAGACCGCCTCCTCGGGAAAGGTGCCAAGCCTCTCCAGGGCACGGTCGAACCGGAACCCTTCCTTCACGAGCCGGGCGGCCTCCATCCACCGCTCCGGCCGGGAGTCCATGGAGGAGGCCATTCCGAGGGCCTGCACCAGGGGGATCCCAGCGGAGAGCAGGGTCTTCAGGTGGGACATCACCAGGGAGAGGGCGATATTTTCCCGGATGCGCCGGAAGAAGGGGAGGCTCACGGACCACTTTCTCTTCCGTGCCAGGAAAAAGAACCCCATCAGGGCAAGGACCAGCGCCGGCCACCATTCCCGGAGAAACGCCGCCGTTCCCAGGAGGATTCTCGTGGGAAGGGGCAGGGCCTGCCCCATGTCGGCAAAGAGGTCGGCGAGCCGGGGAACCACGTAGGTGAGCAGAAAGAGGACCACGGCGAAGCCGATGACCGTCATGGCCAGAGGGTAGGTCAGGGCGGACCGGATCTTCCGCCGCTGCCCCTCCTGCATGGCGTAGAGGGCCGCAGCCTGCTCCAGCACACCGGGAAGGGCCGATGTCCTTTCGCCCGATTCCACGATCCTCAGGAGGTCCTCCCGGAAGAGACCCGTCTCTTCCAGCACGGCGGAGAGGCGCTTTCCTCCCAGCACGCCTTCGTGGAGATGAAGGCAGGCATCGGCCACCCGCCGGTCCGATGAATGGCGGCCCAGGAACTTCAATGCTTCGGCGAGGGGAACTCCCCGCTTCAGGTAGGAGGAAAGCCCCCGGCAGAACAGGGCATGGTAGGAGAGGCCGAAGCCCCTTCTCCGCCCGGCCTTCCGCTGAACTCCCTCCGCGATGTCCACCGCCGTGAGCCCCTGGGCGGCGAGCAGTTCGCCCGCCCTGACGGAGGACGGGGCATCCACCGTTCCCTTCCGGACCTTTCCTGTTTCGTCGTAGGCAGTATAGCGAAAGGCAGGCACGGCTTATCCTTCTTCCAGGGAGGGGCCGAATTCCCCTGCGGAGACCACCCGGAGCAGCTCCTCGGGGGAGGTCCTCCCCTGCCGCAGGGCATCGAGACCCAGTTCCCAGAGGGTACGAAACCCCTTCAAACGGGCGGCGGACCGTATCTTCGGGGTGGGAAGGCCTGCCGCCACCATTTCCCGGAGCTCGTCGTCAAGAATGAACTGTTCGTACAGCCCCACCCGTCCCCGGTACCCGGTGCCCATGCAGTGGTCGCATCCCCTGCCCCGGAAGACCTCCGTAAGGCCCTCTCTCCTGAAGAGGGCCGGCGCTTCGGCCCTGTACGAGCACTTGGGGCAGAGGGTCCGGACAAGGCGCTGGGCCACGGCGCCGAGAAGGGACCCGGCCGCGAGGTAGGGCTCCACCCCCATGTCGGTGAGGCGGATTACCGCCGAGACGGAATCGTTGGTGTGGAGGGTCGAGAGGACCAGGTGTCCCGTGAGGGACGCCTGGACGCCTATGTGGGCGGTCTCGTAGTCACGCATCTCCCCGATCATGACAATATCAGGGTCCTGACGGAGTATGGACCGGAGGGCCGACGGGAATGTCACCCCCGCCTTCTCGTTCACCTGTATCTGTCCTATGCCGTTCAGGTCATATTCTATGGGGTCCTCGACGGTGATTATGTTCACGGCGGGCTTGGCCAGCGCCTGCAGTATGGCGTACAGGGTGGTGGTCTTTCCGGATCCGGTGGGGCCGGTGAACAGGATCAGCCCGTGCGGATTCGCGATCAGGGCGTCCATCTTGTCCCTGGAGGCGGAGTCCATCCCGAGCTGTTCGAGCGAGAGCAGCCCCGCCCCCTTGTCCAGTATGCGCAGGGCTATGCGCTCCCCGTGCTGCACGGGGATCGAGTTGACGCGTATGTCCACCGCGCGCTTGCCCACCGTGATCCCTATGCGGCCGTCCTGCGGCGCAAGGCGCTCGGCTATGTCCATGCGGGCCATGACCTTTATCCTGCTGGTCAGGGGGGCCTGCTGGTTCCTCGGCAGGCGGAGCCTGTCGTGCAGCACCCCGTCCACCCTGAACCTGATGAGGACGTCGTCCTCGAACGGCTCCACGTGTATATCCGTGGCGCCGATCTTGAGGGCCTCTCTGAACAGGCCGTTGACGAGCTTTATCACCGGTACGTCGACCGAGTCGCTCTGGACGTCCTCCCTGAGCAGGTCGTCCGCGTCGTCTATCCCGGTCATCTCCGACAGGGTGTCGTCGCCCACCCCGCCGCGCAGGTCGTACAGGCGCCCCAGCATTGCGTCTATGGACTCGCGGGGGTGCAGCTCCCAGTCGGCCTCCTTGCCGAAGGACGCGGCCAGCAGCTGGGCGCTCGGGAAGGCCTCGAGCGACGACAGGGCCACCACCAGCCTGCCCTCCTCCTCCCTGACCGGGAGGATATCCGCTGCCTTCAGGGCGTCGAGGCTGACCTTCCCCCTGATGAGAGGGGCTATCTGTTCAATTTCAGGAAGCCTGGATGCGCTCATTCCAAATGCGTCCCCCGTCATTTCGACTGTGTCTTGATC
>JAPXRK010000049.1:1258-8415 GCA_033813575.1 Synergistales bacterium | reverse complement strand
GCTCGATGGCCACCACCTTTCGGGCGTTGTCAAGGATGGAGAGCCCCTTGCGGGCCGAGTAGGCCCCCATGGAGACGTGGTCCTCCTGGTTGGCCGACGTGGGGATGGAATCCACCGACGACGGGTGGGCCAGCACCTTGTTCTCCGACACCAGGGCCGCCGAGGTGTACTGGGCGATCATGAATCCGCTGTTCAGGCCGCTGTTCTCCACGAGGAAGGGCGGAAGGCCCGAAAGGCTCGTGTCCACCAGCCGTGCCTGGCGCCGTTCGGAAATGCTCGCCAGCTCCGCCACGGCAATGCCGAAGAAGTCCATGGCCAGGGCGAGGGGCTGCCCGTGGAAATTTCCGCCGCTGATGGCAACTCCGTCGTCGGGGAAGATGATGGGGTTGTCGGTGACGGAGTTGATCTCCACCTCGAGAACTCCCCGGACGTAGCCGAGGGCGTCCCGGGTGGCGCCGTGGACCTGGGGAACGCACCGGAGGGAGTAGGCGTCCTGCACCTTTCCGGATTTGAACTTTTCCAGGATCTCGCTTCCCTCGATGAGCCTGCGGATGTTCCCCGCCACCCGCCCCTGGCCGTTGTGGGGCCGAAGGGCGTGGGTCCGCGGATCAAAGGCGAAGGGAACACCGTGGAGAGCCTCGATGGAGAGGGCCGCCGCGATGTCGGCGGTCTTGGCCAGGCACTCGGCGTCCAGCAGGGCAAGCACCGCCATGGCCCCCATGGAGGCCGTGCCGTTGTTGAGGGCCAGCCCCTCCTTCGCGCCGAGCTGCACGGGAGAGAGCCCCGCCATCTGGAGCGCCTTTGCCGCCGCCATGGTCCGGCCCTTGTACCGCACCGACCCGTGGCCGATGAGGGGGAGGGCCAGGTGGGACAGCGGACAGAGGTCGCCGCTGGCCCCCACCGATCCCTGGCAGGGGACCACGGGGTGGATTCCAAGGTTCAGCAGGTCGACGAACTGGTTGAGGACGGCGAGGCTGATGCCCGAGTGCCCCCGGACCAGGCTGTTGATCCGCAGCAGCATCATGGCCCTGGTGATGTCCTCGGGGAAGGGGGCCCCCACGCCGCAGGCGTGGCTCTTCAGCAGGTTCTCCTGAAGCAGCCGCCGGTCCTTCCGGGAGATGTTCACCGAGGCGAGGTCGCCGAAACCGGTGGTGATGCCGTAGACCACATCGTCGGAGTTCTCCCAGGCCCTGACCGCCGCCGATGAGGCCTCCACCCTCCGGACGGTCTCCTCGTCCAGTTCCACGGCCCATCCCCTGCGGGCGACGTTCGCCACGTCCTCCAGGGTGAGGGACATGCCGTCGAGGCGCACCTTCCTGCTCTTGTCCGCCGTCTTCACCGGATCTGCTCCCCTTTCTTGTAAACGCCCTCCACGGCGGAAACACCCGCATGGTAGGCGAGAATGGCCGGAGTCTCCCCGTCGAGGAGCAGGAAATCCGCCTGCTTGCCCGGCTCGAGGGTTCCGCAGACCGTCCCCATGCCCACCGCGCAGGCGCTGTTCTTCGTTGCTGCCGTCAGGGCTTCCTCCACCGTGAGCCCCATGGCCATCACCGCCAGCCCGAAAACAAAGGGCATGGACTCGGTGAAGGACGACCCGGGGTTGCAGTCCGTGGCCAGAGCCACCGGAACCCCGTGTTCGATCATGGCCCGGGCCCGGGCGTAGGGTTTTCTCAGGCTGTAGGCCGTGGCCGGAAGGAGAATGGCCGTGGTCCCGCTTTTCGCCAGGGCGTCAATCCCCTCGTCGCTCGCCGCGAGAAGGTGCTCCGCCGAGACGGCCCCCATCCGGGCGGCCAGGGCAGCGCCGCCGGTGTCGTGGACCTCGTCGGCGTGGACCTTCAGGCCGAGGCCCCTCCGGGACGCTTCGGCGAGGATCCGCTCCGTCTGGGAAAGGGAGAAGACCCCCTCCTCGCAGAACACGTCGCAGAACCGGGCGATCCCCTGCTCCTCCACCGCGGGGAGCATCTCCTCCACGAGCAGGTCCACGTAGCCGTCGCCGTTGCCCCGGTACAGCTCGGGGACGGCATGGGCGCCCATGAAGGTGGGGACCACGTCCAGGGGAGTCTCCCGCCCCACCCTCCGGATCACCGAGAGCATGCGCAGTTCCGTCTCCGTGTCCAGCCCGTAGCCGCTCTTCATCTCCACCGTGGTGGTCCCGAGAGAGAGGGCCGAAAGGGCCAGGACCAGGGTGTTCTCGAACAGGTCGTCGTCGGATGCCTCCCGGACGCTCCGCACGGAGGAGAGGATTCCCCCTCCCTTCCGGAGGATCTCAAGGTATGGAGTCCCCGCGAGACGGAGGGAAAACTCCTCCTCCCGCCTCCGGGCGAAGCACATATGGGTATGGGGGTCGACGAAACCGGGAATGACGCACCGCCCGCCGCAGTCGATCTCCTCGTCGAAGTCCGCGCCGGACAGGGACGAAAAGATCTCCTCCTCCGGCCCCACGGCCTCGATCAGGCCGTCCCCCACCACCATGGCGCCCCGGGGAATATAACGGACAGTCCCCTGGTCCTTCCCCGCCGAGGGGGAGGACCCTTCCGGGGTATAGATCCCGGCGTTCCGCACAAGCTTCATGATCATTCCGCCCCGTCCCCCATTCCGAGAAGCTTCAGCTCCAGCACCTGGTCGGGGTCGAAATCCTTCACCTGGAGATAGTAGGCCGCACTGTCCAGAAGGGCCTGGGCGGGGATCATGCCGTAAATCTCCGTCTCCACCACCTCCACGCCCCACCGCCGGGCCTCCATGCGGATCAGTTCCAGCACCCTGTAGAGGGCGTTCTTCTGGTAATCCACGATATTCATGCTCACCTGGGTCATGCCCCGCTCGGACAGGGCCACGCCCATGCCCTTCACGTGGCAGAAGCCCCCGCTCGACGCCCGGACGAAGGTGCCGATCTTTTTCGCTATCTCCTCGTCGGCGGTGTTGAGGTTCACGTTGAAGGCCACGAGAAACTGTCGTGCCCCGATGACCGTGGCCCCCGCCGTGGGGTGGAGTGACGGGCCGCCCACGTCGGGCCGCCGTTCCGGAGTGACGGATTCCACTTTCAGCACCTCGTACTGCCCCTTGCGGATCACCTCCAGGCGCTTCCGCTCGGGCCGCTTCGCCGATTCCTCGTAGAAATAGACGGGAATGCCCAGCTCGGCGAAGTACCGCTCGCCGAAGGCGTGGGAGAGGGCGACGCACTCCTCCATGGAAATGCCCCGGATGGGCGTGAAGGGGATCACGTCCACTGCCCCGATCCTCGGGTGGGCGCCCTGGTGGGTGTTCATGTCGATGGCCGCCATGGCCGTCTTCGCCGCGCGGAGCAGGGCGTCCGCCACCGCTTCCGGCTCGCCCGCAAGGCTGACCACGAGCCGGTTGTGGTCCGCATCCGCCCGGTAATCGAGAATGGAGCATCCCTTCACTCCCCGGAAATTGGCGGCGATGGACTCGATGACGTCCTGCCGCCGTCCCTCGCTGAAATTCGGCACGCACTCGATAAGTTTTCCTGCCATGATATTGGACCTCCTGCTTCGGAGAGTAATAGGCTTTCCGGTCACATTATAACATTGAATTTTGTACAACCTGAAGGGTGAAAGCGAAAAGATGCTTCCGGAGAAAAAAAGAAGCCCTCCGAAGAGGGCTTCCTGGACAGGTCTATTTCTACAGCGCTTCCCGGAGGGCTTCCCCGAGGCGCCGGATGCCCTCCACGATCTTCTCGGGGGGCATGTTGGAGTAGTTGAGGCGCATGGTGTTCTCGTGGCCGCCGTTGGGATAGAACGCCCCGCCGGGGACGAAGGCCACCTTTTTCTCCAGGGCCTTCATGAAGAGATCCCTGCCGCTGACCTTTTCGGGCATCTCGGCCCAGGTGAAGAGGCCACCCTCGGGCCTGGTGAACTTCACCTCGGCGGGGAAAGCCTCGTCCATGGTCCGGATCATGATGTCCCGCCGCTCCCGGTAGACCGAGACGAGCTTTCGGACATGCTCCTCGATGTCGTTCTCCGACAGGTAGGCGTCGATCTCGTACTGGCTGAGGGTGGAGGTGTGGAGGTCCGCCGCCTGCTTCAGGTTGCAGAAGCTCTCGAGGAAGGCGGGCTCGCCGCAGACCCAGGCCACCCTGAGGCCGGGGCAGAAGATCTTGGAGAAGGTGCCGAGGACCACCACCTGTCCCTTCCTGTCCAGGGATTTCAGGGAGGGGGGCGTGGTTCCCTCGAACCTGAGTTCGCCGTAGGGATTGTCCTCCACCACGAGGATGTCATACTTTGAAACGGTCTCCATGAAGGCCTTCCGCCGTTCGAGGGACCAGGTTTTCCCCGAGGGGTTCTGGAAATCGGGGATCACGTAGATGAGCTTGGCCCGCTTTTCTTCGGCCAGGGCTTTCTCCAAGTCGGCGATCACCATTCCCTCGCCGTCCGTCGCCACTTCCCTGTAAGCCGGAAGGCATGCGTTGAACGCCGAAAGCGCCCCGAGGTAGGTGGGGCTTTCACAGAGGATGCAGTCGCCGTCGTCGATGTACATCTTGGCGAGGATGTCCAGGGACTGCTGGGAGCCCGTGGTTATCACGATGTTCTCCGCGCCGAGGGAGGTTTTCAGATTTTTGTTGGTCCTCGCGGCGATCTTCTCCCGGAGGGGGAAGTGCCCCTCGGTGGAGGAGTACTGGAGCGCCCGTTTTCCGTGCTCGTCCAGCACGCGGACGGCGATTTTCTTCATGGGTTCCACGGGAAACAGTTCCGGGGCCGGCAGGCCGCCGGCGAAGGAAATCACGTCGGGGTTGGCGGCGAGGCGAAGAATGGGCGTGAGGTCGGACTCCTGGAATCGGACCATCCGCCTGGCAAATTTCGGGTTCATTGTGTAGCCTCCTGTCGTTGGGTTACGGGGCATTATACTCTCCAGCCCCACAGGGGGAAAGCCTTTTCTTTTACGGAAGGAAAATCAGCATTTCATCCGCCGGTTTTCTTTCCTGAGGAAAGGGAATCCTCCGAGACGAGCATTTTCTGGCTCGGCACAGGGATTCCCCCTTTCTTTCCAGGTTGTATTTCGCAGCGGCCCGGCCTTTTCAGTATCCGTGAACCCCCAGAACGTGGAGCAGCGCCAGGAAGGCGCCGGCAAGGGCTGATACCTTGTGGACAAAAAGCACCTTCGGCGCGGGAAACACCTTCCTGAGCCGCCGTCCGAACAATCCGGTGATCACTGCGACAGTCACGAGCGAAACAGCCCCGATGCCTGTTGCCAGGTAATATTGTCCGAGCATGTTCTTCCCTCCCTGCTATGTGGTGCCGTACCTGCGGTTGCCCTGTGGGGCCGTTCCGGCGATGGGAGTTCTTCCAGTGGACGGAGGAGAAGCGGGAATGCACCGGCGCGGGACCCATGGAGCCCCTCGTCCGTTTTCCGAACCGGGGACCGGGAGGAATACCCCTCCTCCCCGGCCTGTCCTAGCCGGAAACTTTGGAGGAAATAAGTTCCAGGGTGTTGTTGTCGGGGTCCTCCACGTAAACGATCTTCTTTCCCCTGTTGGATCCGCCGGGGACGATGTTGACCTCGCCGGCGAAGACAGCCCCCGCCTTGCGGAGGCGCTCCGTCAGGGCATCGAAATCATCCGTGACGAAACATACATGGGCGCTGCCCGTGTTGTTCGTGGACGTGTCGATCTTGACTCCCTTTCCTTCCATGTACTCCACGAGCTCGAAGGAGGCGTTGGGCAGCGTGAAGTAGGCGACCTTCAGATGGGCCCCGGGAACGCCGGTGACTCCCTCGGAATAGGCCGGGTCCCGCTCCATTATTCCTTCGAGAGTGAGGCCGAGGACATCCCTGTAGAACGCCACGGACCGTTCGAGATTTTCCACGGTAAAACTCGGATGATGCAGCGACAGGATCATGCGGTTTCCGCCTTTCGTCTCGCCTTGTTCTCGTACATCCTGGCGTCGGCGACGCCGATGGCCTCCACGAGGTCGTTTCCGTCACCCGGACAGGATGCCATGCCGTAATCCAGCACCACCGCGGTGTTTACTCCGGGAACTTTCATTTCCGCTACCCGGTCTTCCATGCGGAGCATGGCGGCGGCGGCCTGGTCGGCAGTCACATCCGGAAGATAGAGAAGGAACTCGTCTCCGCCGTACCGTCCTATCATATCGCAGGTTCTCAGGTTTTTGCTCATGAGGGACGCTGTCTCCCTGAGCACTTCGTCGCCCGTCGCGTGGCCGAAACGGTCGTTGATTCTCTTGAAGTCCCCGAGGTCCACCAGGACCACCGTTCCTCTGCTTCCGTTCCTGGAGATCCTCGAATTTTCCTCCTCAAGGCGCCGCATGATGTACCTGCGGTTCCACACCTGGGTGAGCGGGTCGATAAGGGCCTCGTGCCGCCGCTCGGCCAGCAGGTTGTTCAGCACCCAGAAGGTGGAGCCGTGTTCCGCCGTGATTTCCAGCAATTCCTTTTCGGAGGGTGAAAAGCCTTTTTCGTTGCAGGCGGCGAGGACGGCGAACACGTTCCCGTTGAACGAGAGGGGCACCGCCAGGATCGCGGGCCGTTCATCTTCCCCCATCGCAAAGGGGCTGCCCGTCCGCAGAGCTTCCCTGGACGGCCCGGCGAAACGGGACATCATGTCCACTCCTCCCGTATCTCCGGAATGGCCGGCAAGCAGGCTCATGCCGCCGCCCTCCCCTCCGGGAACCAGTATCCCCACCAGGGGAAAGCCGAGCTCCGAACCAAGGATGTCCACAATTTTCTTCGAGAGCTTCTCGTTTGTCCGTTCCGCGGCAAGGTGCTGTATCACCCTGTGAAGGAAACCGAGCTGCTTCGCTTTTTTGTCCAGCTCGGCCCTGGCCTCCACCTCCTCGAGATGGAGGGCCACATAGAATCCCACGAGGCCGAGGAGGTCTCTCTCCCGGACCCCGAAAGCGTACCTGACGGCGCTGTCCAGGCAGAGCACCCCCCAATCCTTTCCCTTGTAGGAAATGGGAACGGCGACCAGGGACCGGGCTTCCTCGGAGTGGGGGACGTAGAAAGGATCCATGGCCAGATCGCCCACGATGTAGGGTTTGCCCGTCCTCAGGACGTGCCCCACGATGCCCTTCCCCTCGGAGCCGAAGTTCGCCTGTTCCGACCTTTCCACCTCGTTCATGGCGTCCAGGGTGATATAGCGGCCGTCCTCTCCGGGTTCCCGAACGCACAGGAAGAGGTTCCTG
>JAPXRK010000049.1:0-1248 GCA_033813575.1 Synergistales bacterium | reverse complement strand
AAGGTGATGATGACGGGAAGAGATGCGAAGAGCGCCCTGAGAATCTCTCCGGGGCTGTCCGCCTCGGCGAAGAGGGTGAAGAGGTGGAGGAGCATCCCCTGGTCGGAGGCGAGTTTTTCGAGTTCCGCCTTCTGGGCCTCCAGTGTTGCGGTGTTCTGCTTCAACAGGTCTTCTGCGCGCTTCATAGCGGAAATTTCGGTGATGAGCGCAAGGAGCGAACCGCGCGGCAGGGACGGATCAGCCTCCATGGGAGTGAAGGTGACATCTCCCCAGAAAGAGACTCCGTCGGCCCGGGAGAACCTTGCCTCGGCCCTGCGGCTTCCGCCGTTCTCCTTGAGGGCCTGCCGGAGCTCGTCCCGTCCCTGGCCGGCAAGGTCGAAGATGGTTTTCTGCCGCAGCCTCTCGGGCGACAGGCCTGTCATGGTCTCCCAGGTGGCGTTGCATGAGAGGAATTTCCCCTCCCCGCTGAGGATGGTGATTCCCGAGGAGGCGTTGTCGAAAACCGCCCTGAAACTGGCTTCCCTTCTTTTGACCTCCTCCTGCCGCTGTTTTCCCGTGAAAAAGAAGCTCCCCAGGACGACGAGAAGGATGAGGGCGCCGACAAGCAGGTTTCTCTGGGTTCTCAGGCCGCTGAGAGCCGCGTCGACTTCTTCCGCCGGAGAAGCGAGCACCACGGCGAGGCGTTTTCCACCCATCCGCAGGGTGTTCCAGGCCACGAGCAGCCTTCTTCCCCCATTCCCGCCCGGGACTTCCAGGCGGTTTTTTCCAGAAACGGCCCCGGAAACGAGGGCGCGGACATTCTCCAGTTCAGGGGATTCCCCGCCGAAGCTCCCTTCCGCCCCGTGCTGCGAGGGATCGTTGAACCACACCAGGGTTCCATCTTCGTGAAGCACCATGGAACTTCCGTTCCTGCCCCGGGCCATGGGAACGACATACCGGGACAGCACCGGGTAGAGGTCCACCACCGTGAGAAGAACTCCCCGAAGGGAGTCTCCCCCCGAAAAACCGTCGGAAAAAAGAGCCATCTGCCGCTGGGGAGCCACCATCACGGATCCGGAGAGGGCCACCGCATCCTCCTGGGAAAAGAGGCCTGGGCCGAGACGGTCTGCCGCGGCGGCGGCGAAGGCCCGCCCGTCGTTTCCGGCAGAGGTGGACCGGAAGGCCGAGACCGGCTGAATATCCTTTCCCGGAACATTGGGAAGGAAATAAAAGCCGAGCACTTCCGGCATGTTGTATACCATGGGCTGA
>JAPXRK010000048.1:0-8682 GCA_033813575.1 Synergistales bacterium | reverse complement strand
GATTCTCCACGGTCCAATTGACGCGTAGCGCCGAGCCAGGCTGCGCGGAAGTCCGATTGACCATGGCTTCTGTCAGCGAAAGGTCAGTCGGCCGCAACACGACAGTGACTGGGCTTGCCGAAACTCCGACATTGTTCGTGTGGTTGTGCTCAAAGACGATCTTGTCCCCGTCGGTCTGCACAAAGACGTAGAACGTTCCTTCAATGCCTTCCGGAAGGTTTCGCCTGGCCACGGCGCAGAGGGTAATTTTTCCCCCTTCGGCTCCGGAGGCTTTTCCGATGATTTCTTCCAGCCTATGCTCCAGCCCGGAGGAGTCTCCCTCAACGAGGGCCGGGACTGACGGGTCTATTTCCACCGTGACGGGGGGAGTTTTCGTGTCAGCGGCAATCTTTTCCGCCGCAGACAGGCAGACCGAGGAAATGGAGAAGGGCGTTTTCTTTTCCCGGGTCCCTTCAACGGAGAAGGAACAGGGAAAGCTGCCGAGAAGGGAAAGGGCTTTTTCCGCCAGGTCTCTTACGGAACCTGTCCGGCATTCGGCGCTCCTTGCCGCCTTTGTGTCCCCGGCGCCCTCTCCGGCGAGAACGATGATTTCTTCCAGGCACCGCCGGATTTCGGAAAAAATCCGGCCCTCTTCCGCCTGCGTTCGCTCCGTGACCGTTTTTGAAGGGCGACGGCGGTGTTCAGTCATTTTTTTGCCTTGGCGGTGTAGTGCTTGAGGGGTCGTCCGCTGGTACGGTATTCGAAGCTGATCTCCGCCAGGCCTTTTTCTGCGAGGTATTCCAGGTATCGTCGGGCCGTCGACCGGGAGATGGAAAGTTTTTCTCCAAGCTCAAGGGCGGTTGGACTGCCGGATTCCCCGAGGATCCCCTCCACCAGAGCAAGGGTTTCCTTCTGGAATCCCTTGGGGAGGGGGGTGGTATCCTCAGCCTGCCCTGAGGGCCGGTGGCCGATTTCGAAGAAGGCGTCCACTTCTTCCTGGGTCGTTTCCTCTTTGACGCCCCGGAGCCGCATCCGGTGCTCCAGGTAGTTTTCGAGAGAAGCCCTGAATCTCTGGAGGGAATAGGGCTTGATCATGTAATCGAAGGCTCCGAGAGTCCGAGCCCTTGACACGAGATCGGCTTTTTTCCCTGCGGAAACAAGGATCACGTCGGAAGTGTTCCCCCTGGACCTGAGTCTCTTGAGAGCTTCAAGGCCGGAGAGGCGGGGCATGAAGATATCCAGGACGATCAGGTCGGCGCTGTTTCTCTGAAAGAATTCAAGAAGCCCGTAACCATCACTGACGGTCCCGGCGACGGTGAAACCCGTCAACTGGCGTACTGCCTGAACGTGAAGACTGCACACCATAGGATCGTCCTCTGCGATAAGCACCCGCACGGGAAGCTGAACTTCCACCACGCATCCTCCCCCTTTGGATCTATTATAGGCCCTGAAGTGCGGAGCGTAAACAATATGAACACAATGACCTGAATGACCAATAGTCTTGGCTTTTTTTATATTAGGACCGAGAATACAACTACAAAATCAGATCACTTCGTTCGGTTGATGAACTTCCCCACGCACGGGTCCCGCAAGGCGAACGGTCCGCCCCAGACCTTCGTTTTGCGGGGCCTCCTTTTTTGCCCTTCCTGCTTCAGGTATTGACAATCCTTCCGGCCGGAGGCAATATGAAGTCCAACCGAAGGAGGACGATAGAGAATGTTTTTCGCCCACACCGTGGCTCCCCTGATTTTGTACGGCTGCTCCGCCGTCCTGGTTCTGCTCGGCTTCAGGAGAATCAGGCTCGGCAGTACCCTCAAGGGGGTTATTGATATTGTAGGTGCCGGGGCCATAGCCATTATGGGATGGTCACTGGGCAACCCCTGACCTCGTTTTTTCCGTTTTCCCCCGCCGTACGGATTGCCCCGCGAGGGGGTGCGGTTCAGCATTTCTGCCGTTTTTTTCCCCTCCGTTTGTGGTACACTTTTCCAGTTTTGACGCTGTTAACTATGCGACCATCCAGGGAGGAATTTCTATGAAAACGTTTCGTACTCTTAGTTCCGCACTGCTCGTCCTGCTTCTTCTCGCCTTTGCCGCCGGCGCCGAAACGGCGAAGACCGGCGATCCGGCTCCCGAGGTCAAGACACCCGCTTCCGAAGCAAAGGCTCCCGTCGACCCGGAGACCGTCCTGGCCCGGGTGGGGGAGACGGAAATCCGGATGAAGGATGTGAGGGAAATCCTGGGCAAGCTCGATCCCCAGAGAGCCTCCATGTACGACAATGAAATGGGGCACCGGGCCATCCTGGAGGAAATGGTCAACATGGAGCTCTTCCTGCTCCTCGGAAAAGAACTCGAGGTGGAGAAGGACCCCGGTTTCGCAGAGATGCTGGAAAGCGTGAAAAAGGATATTATCCGCAGGTTTGCGGTCGACAGGGTGATGAAGGACGTGAAGGTCACTCCTGAAGAGATCGCCGAGTACTATGAAAAGAACAAGGAGCAATTCACCGTTCCCGAGAGCGTGAGAGCCTCCCACATCCTCGTGAGCGGCGACCAGGAAATGCAGAAGGTTATGGAAGACCTGAAAGCGGGAATGTCCTTCGAGGATGCGGCGAAGAAGCATTCCACCTGCGCGTCGAAGGAACAGGGCGGCGACCTCGGATACTTCTCCAAAGGGGATATGGTGAAGGAATTCAATGACGCGGTGTTTGCCATGAAGGTCGGAGAGGTCACCGCCGAGCCGGTGAAAACAAAGTTCGGCCTCCACCTGATCAAGCTTGTCGAGAAGAAGGATGCCTCGGTCCGCCCCCTGGACGAGGTGAAGGAAGAGCTCAGGGAAGCCCTTGAAAACGACAGGAAGGCAAAGATTTACCAGGGCGAGCTTTCCAGGCTGAGAGAAAAGTACACGGTCGAGATCGTCGGAGAGAAGAAGGAAGAGAAGAAAGAAGAAACGAAGGAAACGAAGGAAGAGAAGAAAGAGGAAAAAGCCGGGGAAACCGGAAAGTAGGAATTCCCGCAGCTGAGAAAAGAAACGGGGAAGGCGCTCTTCGGGCCTTCCCCGTTTCTTTCTTTTCGTCAGGGCAGTCTGTCCAGGAAAGCGAACCTGTTTTTTCCCCGGTCCTTGGCGGTGTACATCGCGACATCGGCGTGTTTCATCAGGTCCTGGACTGTGGTCCCATCCTCCGGGAACAGGCTGATCCCGATGCTGGCGGTCACTGAAATTTCCTTTCCTTCAAGGAGCGCCTTTTTCGCCACACTCCGGAGGATCCGTTCCGCGAGACCGGCCACGGACTCCCGGGAAGAAGGGGACGGCACGACGATGGTGAATTCATCCCCTCCCATGCGGGCCACCGTATCGCCTTCGCTCACCTCCAGCTTCAGCCTCCGGGCAATTTTCTGCAGCAGCCGGTCCCCCACGTCGTGCCCGAGGGTGTCATTGACGCCCTTGAATCCGTCCAGGTCCATGAAAAGCACGGCAACGGGCTCCTTCCTGTCGAGGGTCTCCTGGAGGCGGGCGGAGAAGAGGTCCCTGTTGGCGAGCCCCGTCAGGGCATCATGGTATGCCCTGTACCTCACTTCCTCCTCCATGCGCATCCGTTCTTCGATTTCCTTCCTGAGCTCTTCGTTCGCCTTTTCGAGTTCCCTGGTCCTGATCTCGACTTCCCGTTCGAGGTTGTCCCGGTAGAGGGAAATTTCCTCCCTCGATTTTTCGAGATAGTACACCTTCTCCTGGAGTTTCATGTTCAGTTCGTCGATCCTCGCCCTGAGAAGAAGGTTGTCCGCCAGCCCCGCCGCAGTGGTGAGAACGATGGAAAGAAAATCCGGGAAGGAGGGCTCGTAGTCTTCGTTTTTATTTTCGAGGACGGCAAGAAACAGCCCGAGGATCTTCGAGGGCGAAGACAGCGAATGGAGGAAGAGTTTCCCCTGTCCATCCGACCGGGAGACTAGAATGGGTTTTTTTCTTCTGAGGGTCCAGGCAACCGTCCGGTCCTCGATAAGGGGAAGCAGCTCCCGCTCAAGGATTTTCTCTTCCCCTGAAGGATCGGTGAAAGCGGGGTAGAGCGCTCCGTCCTCTTCTCCTGCCAGAAAGAAGGTCAGCGGGCCGAACCGTTCCATGGACCGCAGTTTCGATGCCGTCTCACGGAAGACTTCCGGGAGCGAATCAAGCCCAGTGAGCGACGCCGTGAAAGCATTGAGGTCAAGGGCCGTTTCAAAGGCGCGGAGGGCCGCCTGCCTTTCCAGTGAAAGAAAGGATACCCGTTCTTCAAGAAGCATGATCGTCGGGTCTTTATCCATTTCGCATCATCACACCTCTCGGGGGTGAGTATCTGTCGCAGGTTTGAAAAAACGGTTCCATTATACGATGGCGTGATCCTTTCCGTACCGGAACCCTTTTTCTTTTTTCGCTCTATGGTAGGATAATATGGATGTTTTGCAAGGAGGTCTTTCAATGGAAAAAACACTTCGCACCGGACGGATTTCATGGATCCTGTAGGACTCGTTCTCATTTTCTGCGCCAGGATAGTGGATGTGAGCTGCGGAACGGTCCGGATCCTGTTTCTTGTAAGGGGGAAGAGAGCCCTCGCCGCCGCCATCGGTTTCGTGGAAGTGATGGTATACCTGACGGCCCTGGGACATATCCTCGGGGGCGGAAGGGAAATGAATCTTCTCCAGATGGTGGTCTACTGCGCGGGGTTCTCGTCGGGGAACTTTATCGGGTCCCTGCTGGAAGAGCGGCTCCTGAACGCCTATGTGCTCCTGGAATTGATCATGGACAGGACCCCGGAGACACAGGAAATGATAGACAACATACGGCAGGACGGCTATGGAGCCACGGTGCTGTACGGCCGGGGCCGGAGCGGCGTGAGGACGATCATCAAGATAATCTGCAGGCGGAGCGACATCCCCGTCATAACGGCCCACACGAAAAACAGGGGTTTCATCTGCATTACCGATGTCAAGGGATGCACGGGCGGATATTTCCGGCTGCAGCGGAAGTGATTTCATGGAACATCTCTGGAAGGAAGGGGTAAACCCCGATGAGCGAGAGTTTCGATAATCCCCTCGGCAATGAAGGAACCGATAAGATCAATTTCCTGATCCAGAAGACCATCAGGCTGGAGAAAGAAGCCGCACGGTGGAAACGGGAGGAGGCGGCCCTCCGGGATATGGAGCGCCGGTACCTGGCCCTTTCGGAAAACCCGGTCTTTCTCATGATGATTCTCTCAGGGGGAAGAGTGACGTCCCTCAACGGGAGGGGAGAAGCGTTCTTCGGCTTTCCTCTCCGGGAGCGGCCGAGATTTCTCCTGACGGATTACGTGGCGCCGGGATACGGTGTCGAGGTTGAAAAATTGCTGGAGCAGGGCGGCGGGGATGAACTCTGGGGAAGACGGTGTTCCTTTCCCGTGCTGACGGAGGGAGGAGCGGAACGGTGGCTCGACATGGCCTTCACTCCGGTGGAGTACCGTGGTGAACCGTCCATGCTCGCCGTGGGGTGTGAAATTCCGGCGCCGGCGGAGAATGAGCCCGTGGAGGAGGCGAAAGCTCCGGCCGGACTCTCCTGTTCCGCGGATAATTTCCTGGCGGCGGTCACGGACAGGGACTGCGTCCTGCAGTTCATGACCGAAGGCTTCCGGAGAGAGGCCGCTGCCATGTGGAACGTTCCCCCCGAAACGGGCCTGTCCATGCTGGAGCTTCTGCCCGAAGGAGACAGGGGGCTTCCCTTCCGGCTGGCCGTAGAAAAAACCCTCGCCGGAGAAGGGGCCGAGATAGGCCAGGAGGCGGGAGACAGATTCTTTTCAATTTCCTTCGCACCGGTTTTTTCTCCCGAGGGACAGGTATCGGGTGTTTCCCTGGTGCTGTGCGAGAAGACGGGACAGCGGGCCGCGGAGCGGAAAGTCCGTGCCGAGGAGGAAAAATTCCGCAGGCTGTTCTCCCTGGTGTCCGATCTTGGCGTTATCGTAACCAGGGACGAAGGGCGGATCATCGAATGCAACCGGGCTTTTCATGAAAAAGTTTTTCCTTCCGGCGAAAGGGCTGAAGGAAAAACCCTTGAGGAACTGGGACTTCTCTCCTACGGGGCACTGAAAAACGACCTTTTTACCGAAATCGGCGAAAAAGGCTCCGTCCGGGACCTGGAGCAGACCATCACGCTTCCCTCCGGCGAGGCCCTTCCCGTCCTCCTTTCCGCCATTCCCCTCGAGCGTGGGGGCAGGCAGGTCCTTCTCCTGTCGCTTCGGGAGACGGCCGTGCCAGCCGCCCAGGCTCCCTTGCCCGCCGTTCTTCCGGCGTCGCCCGGGGAACAGCCGGCTCCTCCGGGGGGGAGCGGAGCCACGGACGAACTCCTCGGGATACCCAACAGGGAGGGGCTCGGGAGGATATTGTCCACCGAGACGGAGAGAGCCGGCAGGTACCGCGGAAGCCTCTCCGTCATCCTGCTGGATATCGACGGCTTTCGTGAACTGATGGAGGAAGCGGGGGAAGATGGAGGAAAAAAATTCCTCCGGGACTTCTGCACCGCGGTCAAAGGCCGCATCCGTCCCACTGATTTCCTCGCCCGTCTCGGTGGTGGCGAATTCGCCGTCCTTACGCCCATGAGCGGCTACCTGGCCCACCAGATGGCGGACAAGATACGGGACATGGTCTGCCATTCCCATTTTTTCCCGGGGCGCGGGGTCTTCTGCAGTTTCGGCGTGTGTGAATACCGCAGGGAAATGTCCAATGAGGAATTTCTAAAACGGGCGGGAATCGCCCTGCGGGAAGCGAAGCGGGCCGGGGGCAACCGGGCCGTTCTTGCACCGCCCATTCCCTGAGGCGAACGACATGGGAAGGGTTCAGGTCATTGTCGAAGGAATGACGGCAAGCGGGAAGTCCACCGTGGTGAACCTGCTGTCCGAGCGTCTCGGCCTGCAGGTCATGCCGGAGGAATTCCGGGACCAGTACGATCTTCTCCGGAGATTCCACCACGAGCGGCGGTGGGCGTTCCCCATGCAGCTGAATTTCCTTGTCACCAGGTTTGCCCAGTATCTCTGCGCCTCCGAATCGGAGAACTACATCCTTGACCGGAGCGTTTTCGGCGACAAAATATACGCGACGCTGTATTACCGACTGGGCTACTTCAGAGACAGCCAATTCGGAACGTATCTCATGCTCTATGATTCGCTGCTGAAGCACCTCGCCATGCCAAGGCTGATGATCGTGCTGTCCTGCCCTTTCGAAGAGATCATGCGCCGGATCAGGGCCAGGGGCAGGGAGGACGAACTGGCCGCAGGGGAATCCTACTGGAAGTCCCTCTATGACGCCTATTCCTCCTTCCGGGAGTTCGTCCGCTCCGAGACGGGGCTGTCCAACGGCGGGCTCATGACCCTGGACCTCTCCGACCCGGCGTTCATCCGAACACCCTCGAGAGTTGAGAGCTTTGTGGCTGAAGTGAAGGAACGGCTGGGACTGGATGAACCGCCGCCCGAAGAGAAGAGAAATGCAGAGGAGTGAGGATCGTCCGTGGCACTGAAAATCTGCGAGCATTGCGCGAAGGCTTTTCTCGACGGAGGAGAGGAAGAAAAGACGCCTCTTTGCCCTGAGTGCGCAGAGTATCTGGAAGAACTGTACCGGCAGGCCTGGACCTGGCTTCGGGACCACTCTTCCGCCGACGGCAGGCTCAGGAGGGTAACCTCCGCCCGGCTGGCGGAGGAACTCGGTGTGGACGCGAAAAGCATCGAAGTTCTGGTGAAGATGGACCGCATCCAGACATCCGCCTCTTCGGCAAAAAAGGTACCCGGAAAAGACCTGGAGACCCTGAAGGCGCTGAAGCGGGGCCTGTCCGGCAGCGGCAGGGGGCGGAGAGAACGCCGCTAGCGGCGGGAAATCCGCACATGACAGACGGGGAGGGAACAACCGCGTCCCGCCGGGCGCGGACTACTCATGATATATGATGCCATAATCGTCGGATCCGGCCCTGCCGGAATTTTCGCCGCCATGGAGCTCGTGCGGCACGGGAAGAAAATCCTGATCGTGGACAAGGGCCGGGTGATCCGGGAGCGGAAGTGTCCCATCGTGGAGGGGAAGAGCAAGACCTGCCTCAACTGCGAGTCCTGCAGCATCGTGTCCGGCTGGGGAGGCGCCGGGTCGGCGTCGGACGGAAAGCTGACCCTGACCACGGGATTCGGCGGCAACCTCGAGGAGAACATCGGCGAGGAAGCCCTCCTCGACATGATCGCCTACGTGGACAAAACCTTTGTCGAATACGGCGCCGACAACAACTCCTACGAGCCGTCGGGGGCTGTGGTGAAGGACACCATCCGGAAGGCGTCCAGCGTGGGGCTCAAGATTCTTCCCGCCCGGATACGGCATATCGGCACCGACGCCTCCCGGGAAGTGCTCAACAATATGTACGAGGACCTGGTGCGGAAGTGTGACATCCTCATGAACACCTTCGTGGAGGACATCCTCGTCGAGAACGGACGGGCCGTGGGCATCCGCCTCGCCGACGGGACCGAGCGCCGGGGGGAGTACGTCATCGCCGCCCCGGGCAGGGAAGGCGCTTCGTGGCTCGCCGGCCTGGTAGAGAGGCTGAACATCCCCATTGCCTCCATGCCCGTGGATATCGGCGTCCGGGTCGAAGTACCCGACAGCGTCTGCGAGGACCTGACCCAGCACTTCTACGAGGTGAAATGTCTCTACAACACCCCCACCTTCGATGACCGGTGCCGT
>JAPXRK010000047.1:0-8745 GCA_033813575.1 Synergistales bacterium | reverse complement strand
ATTCGGAAGAGGGACTGGACATCCTCCGCCATTCGGCGGCCCACCTTATGGCGCAGGCGGTGTCTGAACTCTACCCCGGCACCCGGTACGGCGTGGGACCTTCCATTAAGGACGGCTTTTATTATGACATGGAGATTCCCGGGGGCATCACCGAGGAAGACCTCCCGAAAATCGAGAAGGAAATGCGGCGCCTGGCAAAAAGGGCGATTCCCGTCGAAAGGCGGGAAATGACCGGAGAGGAAGCCCTGGCCTACTTCCGGGAGAAGAATGACCCCTACAAGATGGAGATCATCTCCGAACTGGATGAGGATCATGTTTCCCTGTATTTCCAGGGAGACTACGCTGACCTCTGCCGTGGACCCCATGTGCCGAACACTTCCTACCTGAAGCATTTCCGCCTTCTCTCCGTGGCGGGAGCCTACTGGAGGGGGGACGAAAAGAACATCATGCTCACCAGGGTCTACGGCACCGCTTTCGGTACCGAAGAAGCCCTGGATGCGTACATCCGAAGGATGGAGGAGGCGAAGAGCAGGGACCACCGCCGCCTCGGCAGAGAGCTTGATCTTTTCAGCCTCCAGAACGAGGGTCCCGGATTTCCCTTCTTCCACCCCAAGGGCATGGTCATCATGAACTGCCTCATGGACTTCTGGAAGAAGGAACACACGAAGCGGGGATACAGCGAGATACGGACGCCCCTCATCCTGGACCGGGATCTCTGGATACGGTCAGGCCACTGGGATCATTACCGGGAGAACATGTATTTCACCGAGATCGACGAACTGCCCTTTGCCATCAAGCCCATGAACTGCCCTGGCGGCATGCTGGTCTACAAGACCCAGCTCAGGAGCTACCGGGACCTGCCCATGCGCATGGCGGAACTGGGGGTTGTCCACAGGCATGAGCGGAGCGGCGTTCTTCACGGGCTCATGAGGGTCCGGTGCTTTACCCAGGACGATGCCCACCTCTACTGCCGTCCTGACCAGGTGAAGGAAGAGATCATCGGGATCATGAACCTCTGCGATTATATCTACAGGGACGTGTTCGGCTTCAAGTACACCATGGAACTCTCCACCCGGCCGGAAAACTCCATGGGATCGGAAGAGCAGTGGGCCGTTGCGGAAACGGCCCTGAAGCAGGCCCTGGAAGAGACAGGCTCGGAGTACAGGCTGAATCCGGGCGACGGTGCTTTCTACGGTCCCAAGATCGACTTCCATCTCGAGGACTGCATCGGCAGAACCTGGCAGTGCGGCACCATACAGCTTGACTTCCAGATGCCCGAGAAGTTCGACCTTACCTACGTGGGTGCCGACGGCAAGGAGCACCGTCCCGTGATGCTCCACAGGACCGTTCTCGGCAGCCTCGAGCGGTTCTTCGGCATCCTCGTGGAGAACTTCGCCGGCGCATTCCCCTACTGGATCGCTCCTGTACAGGTGCGGATTCTTCCCGTTTCGGGCGACTTCGCTGAATATGCCGGTACGGTCGCGGCGGAGCTTCGGGCTTCTGGAATCCGGGTTGAAGTGGACGAGCGGGACGAAAAACTCGGGAAGAAGATTCGGGATGCCCAGACCCAGAAAATCCCCTACATGGTCGTGGTGGGGGAGAAGGAAAGGGAGTCCGGCGGCGTGGCCCCCCGGGAGCGGAGCAGGGGCGACCTGGGATCCATGTCCATGGAAAAGTTCAGGGAGGTCCTGGCGGAGGAGTTCAATCCCCTCAAGGCGTGAAGAAAGGCGGCCGTCCGGAGAGAAGAAAGCGTGCCGGCGGGACCCGGTTCGAAGACGGCCGGGTCCCGTTTCCCAAAAGACTTTTTTTGAGGTCTTTTCGTCCTGCTCTCCTGCCGGGGCGGTTTTCCTCCTCCCGGAAGAGCCCGGAGAACGGGTTCTGAACATCAGGAGGCTTGCTTGCCTGAGAAAGGACGGGGGAAACATGAAGTCTGGAAAAAGGATCATGGTGGTTCTCTGCCTTGTTTGTTCCCTGCTTTATCCCGGATGCCCAGCATCCGCCTCAGGCAGTTTTCTCACCATCGTCACGGGTTCTACCGGGGGCACCTACTACCCCGTCGGAATCATTCTGGCCAACCATTTCAACGCCGTTCTCATGGACAAGGGATACAGGTTCTCCGCAAGGAGCACTGCCGGAACGGTTGAAAACCTCGATATTTTGGGGAGCGGCGAAGCCGGCCTTGCCATATCCATGGTGAACCTCACCGGGTTTGCCTATTCCGGTACCGCCAACTTCGAGGGCAGAAGGATCGAAAATCTCCGGCATGTCATGGGGTTGTGGCAGGATGTAACTCAATTCGTGGTCCGGAGTGCATCGGGCATCAGGACATGGCCCGACCTGAAAGGGAAGCGGATCGCCGTGGGCCCGGCCGGCTCCGGAACGGAGTTCAGCAGTATGGTTCTCCTGAAAGTCCTCTCCGGGCTCTCTTTCAGCGACATCGCTGCAGAGCGTGTGGGCTACAGCGAAGCATCCCAGGCTCTCCGGGACGGGCGGCTCGACGCTTTCAACGCCGAAGCGGGATTTCCCGTGTCGGCGGTTGCGGAATCATACGCCGGAACTGAAGGAGTGGCCATACTCGAGATATCCCCGATGGAATTCGAGAAGTTGCACAAAGAAGCCCCCTTCTACAGAGAGGTGATCATTCCCGCAGGAACCTATCCCAACCAGAAACGGGAACTCAGGGTCGCGGGAATCAAATGCTGTCTTCTGGCCGGAAAAGATGTGCCTGAAGAGCTCGTCTACAACATGCTGAAGGTTATCTACTCGGTGAAGGACGAATTGAAGGAGGAGCACGCCGCTTTCACGAGGGTGGATTTCGACAATCCCCTGGAAGGACTGTTCGGACCTCCTCTTCATCCCGGCGCGGTGAAGTTTTTCCGTGAAATGGGATTGTCCATTCCCCGGGAGCTGATTCCCTGATCCTTTGGGAAGGGCCATATCCGTTGCCGCGGGTATGGGAATTCCGTCGATAAATTTGCGTTTTTCCCGGCAGTGTGATATATTCATCCAGCTTTCTTTCAATGAACGCAAAGTAGAGGGGCCACCCTCTCACCGGACGGCGCAGCTAGTTTTCCGGTCCATGAGAATCTCTCGTGCTTTTTCGAGGGGCCGGTGGCTTCACCGGCCCCTCTTCATATTTCACACGGAGGTGAAAGGCTATAGTAGCAAAAAAAGAAGATGGTGATCCCAGAGTCAACCGTGAAATCACATCCCGTGAAGTGCTTCTCATCGACGAAAACGGCGTCAAACTTGGGATAATCCCCACCGCGGAGGGCATCCGCCTGGCAGAGGAGCGGCAGCTCGACCTTGTCGAGGTTGCCCCCCAGGCGGCTCCTCCTGTGTGCAGGATTCTGGACTACGGGAAATATCGCTACCAGCTCCAGAAAAAGGAGAAGGACGCGAGAAAGAAACAGAAGGTCCAGGCCCTCAAGGAAATGAAGATGCGTCCTAAAATCGATGAGCACGACTATGATTTCAAGGTCAGGGCGATCAAGGGCTTTCTCGAGGACGGGCACAGGGTGAAGGTCTCGGTGTTCTTCCGGGGCCGTGAAATGTCCTTTCTCAACAAGGGAGAGGAAGTGCTCGCCCGTGTGATCGCTGACTGCGATGGGCTCGGGAAGAGCGAAGGGAACCCCCGCATGGAGGGACGGTACATGAGGATCATGCTTACCCCCCTTCCTCCCGGCCAGGGAAAGGTCGCTCAGAAACCCGAAAAGAAAGAAACGCCCAGGACAGCCGAACAAAAGAATAACGGAAAACCGAAGGAGACGTCATCGGTATCCGCGGAGAAACCGGCAGAGTAATTCCGTGATTCTATAGATCCTGATCCGCTTTTCCGCCTGCCGCAGACAGTGGCGGGCTTTTATCTTGACTCAATATCCGGGGAAGGAGGAACACATTATGCCCAAGCTCAAATCCCATTCGGGAGCCAAAAAAAGATTTTCGTTCACGGGGACGGGAAAGCTTTCCTACCGAAAGGCCGGAAGAGGCCACCTGCTCACCTGCAAGAGCCCTTCGAGACTCAGAAAGCTCCGCAAGACAGGCTACGTTGACGATACCCAGATGGAGTACATGAGAAAACTGCTTCCGTACAGCTGAGGAACATTCCGTTTTTAGCCAATATTCATGAAAGAGGTGACGTGCGATGCCCCGCGTCAAAGGTGGTAGCGCTAGCGATAAAAAGAGAAAGAAACTGTTTTCCATCACCAAGGGATACTGGGGACGGAAAAAGAACGTTTACAGAAGAGCAAGGGAGGCGTACCTCCATTCTCTCTCGAGGGCTTATGCCGACCGGAAGAGAAAGAAGAGGGATTTTCGGCGGCTGTGGATCACCCGTATCAATGCCGCTTCCCGGGCCCAGGGGCTGTCCTACAGCGTCCTGATGAACGGGCTGAAGAAGGCGGGAATCTCCATCAACCGGAAGATGCTTTCCGAGCTGGCAATAAACGACATGCCTGCGTTCATCAAGCTCACCGAGCAGGCACGGAGCGCTGCGGGCAAATAGCCGCCTAAAGGCGCGCCGGCCCGGCTAAGTGAAGACCTACAGCTCGTTCCGGATTGAAAAGACCATTACCCTGGGGTTCCTGTCGCTGATCGCGGCGGGAACCCTGCTTCTTTGGGCTTTCAACTCCGGCAGCGAAAAGCCCCTTTCTCTTCTCGACGCTCTCTTCACCAGCACATCTGCAGTGTGCGTGACGGGACTTGCGGTGGTGGACACGGGCAGAGATCTTTCCCCTGTCTCCCAGGGAGTTGTTCTTGTCCTTATTCAGCTCGGCGGTCTCGGTGTTATGACGGCGGCCACGGCTATCATGGTGCTTCTCGGCAGAAGGGTCGGAATTCGGCAAAGACTTCTCTTTACGGGGGGCCTCGGGCTCGAAAGCCTTTCGGGGGCTGTGAGAATGCTCTATAGGATGCTGGGATTCACCTTCATCTTTGAGGCTGTGGCGTCAATTCCTCTTTTTTTCGTTTTTTTGAGGTCCTACCGGCCTGGAGAAGCTTTTTTCCATGCTGTCTTCCATTCGGTGAGCGCCTTCTGCAATGCCGGTTTTTCCACGGCGGGGGGACTGGAGCGTTATTCCGGGCAGTTCTTGCTTCCCAGTGTCATAATGATTCTCATCACGTCCGGAGGTCTTGGGTTTCTTGTCATGGGCGACATCTATTTTCGGCTGAAAGAAAGGGCTCATCTCTCCCCCCATTCAATCCTCGTTCTCAGGACATCGGCTGTACTGGTCATCGCCGGGTCCGTCCTTCTTTTCGCTGCGGACTCCAGATACGGGTTTTCCAGTTTTCCCCCGCACCTGAAGGCATGGAACGCCCTTTTTCAGAGCGTCACCGCCCGGACAGCCGGATTCAACACGGTTCCCATACAGTCTTTTTCTCATCTGGGTGTTTTTATTCTCTGCATTCTCATGATCATAGGAGCGTCTCCCGGTTCAACCGGGGGAGGACTCAAGACCACCACCGCAGGATTACTTTTCTACTCGACCCTGTCGGAGATACGGGGAAGGAGCATGGTCGTCGGAAACAGAATGATCAGCGGCGGCAATATTCAGAGGGCTCTGGCCGTTTCCGTGCTTTATCTCCTCACCGTCCTCCTTGGCATATTCCTCCTGTGCCTTGTGGAACCCTTTCCCTTCGGGACCCTCGCCTTCGAGGCTATTTCAGCCATGGGGACGGTCGGCCTTTCCCTCGGGATTACCCCGTCATTATCGGCTCAGGGAAAGGTGGTCATCATCCTGTTGATGTTCTGGGGGCGGGTTGGTATTCTTTCTTTCATGTACGGGATGATCTCCCGGGATCGAGAAGCATCAAAAATCACCTTCGCCGAGACGAACATTCCCGTAGGATAAAAGGGGGCGGGCCATGAACAGCAAACAGACCATACTGGTGGCAGGACTCGGACGCTTCGGCATCTCCGTCTGCGAGAAGCTCGCTGAACTCGGCCAGCATGTCATCGCTGTCGACATAGACAAGGACTGTGTCGAGGAGGTTGCGGATATCGTGGAGTACTGTGCCCAGCTTGACGCTACCGAAGAGGATCTTCTTCTGAAAGTGGGAGCGAAAGAGGCTGATGTGGCCATCGTTGCTATTGGAAACAACATCGAGGCCAGTATTCTCGCCACTGCCATCCTGAAGGGTTTGAACATCCCCCGAGTCATTGCCCGGGCCCAGACCGCAATTCACGCAAGGGTACTGTCCCGTGTGGGAGCCCACAAGGTGATTTTTCCCGAGAGGGACGCGGGAAAACATCTTGCGGCAACTCTAGTTCACCCTTGGCTTTCCGACTTTTCACCGATTCCCGGCGGAGGAGTTCTTGTAGGGGAAATTGAGGCTTCACCGGGAATGGTTGGAAAATCACTGATGGAACTGGATTTCAGGAAGACGTATAATGGCATCGTCCTCCTTTTCGACCGGAAGGGAAGCCGCTTCCCGCCCCTTCCTGACAGCATAATCCAGGAAGGGGACAAGCTTCTTGTCGTCGGAACGGAAGAGGACATAGAGAAAATGATGAAGAAAAAGGATAAGGAGGAAAACGGCAAGTGACATCAATCCCCAGCGAACTTCATACAATAGAACAAGACTTCGCCGGTCAGCTTTCCCGGGCGGGAACGTCCGAGGAACTGCAGCAGGTGAAGGTGGCCTTTCTCGGAAAAAAGGGAATCCTGACCTCCTTCCTGAAAAAGCTCGGATCGCTTCCTCCCGAAGAGCGCCCTGCCGCCGGCGAGGCGGTGAATTCTCTTCGAGACCACATAGAATCCTCCCTGGCAGAAAAAAGGACGGCCCTCGAGGAAGCCGAGTCGGCCGAGGAAGAGCGTCGGAACCGCATCGACGTCACCCTTCCTCCCCGGGGCAGGGAATGGGGCGGTATTCATCCCGTGGCCCAGCTCACCCAGGACGTGGTGGAAATCCTCGCGGGCCTGGGTTTTTCCGTTGCCCTCGGGCCCGAGGTCGAGGACGACTTCCACAATTTCGAGGCCCTCAACATTCCCGCCTCCCATCCGGCAAGGGATATGCAGGACACGTTCTACTTCCCTGACGGAAAGCTGCTCAGGACCCACACCTCTCCTGTTCAGGTCCGTTCCATGCTGAAATACGGCGCCCCCATACGGATCGTCTGCCCTGGAAAGGTGTACCGCAGGGACAGCGATCCCACTCATTCCCCCATGTTCAACCAGCTTGAGGGGCTGCTGGTGGAGAAGGACATCTCCGTGGCCGACATGAAGGGATGCCTGGAGGCGCTTATGGCGGCCATCTTCTCCCGTCCCCTGAAGGCTCGGTACAGGGCGAGCTATTTCCCCTTCACGGAGCCCTCTCTGGAGCTGGATATCGAGTGCGTGGAATGCTCGGGCAAGAACCCGTCCTGCAGAATCTGCAAGGGAACGGGGTGGCTCGAAGTAGCGGGGCTCGGCATGGTGCACCCCAACGTGCTCCGGTACGGCGGGATCGATCCTGAAGTCTACAACGGCTTTGCGTGGGGCATCGGCCTCGACCGTATCGCCATGCTGAAATACCGGCTCACCGACCTGCGCGTCCTCTTTGAAGGCAACGTGCCCTATCTTCTCTCGGGGAGGACTCTCTCATGCTGATTTCCTGGAACATGCTCAACGAAACGCTCTCCATTCCCGCCACCATGGAAGAAGTGGCCGAACGGCTCACCCTTACCGGGTGCGAGGTGGAATCGGTGGAAAGGCCCTGCACCCTGTTGAAGGGCGTACAGGTTGCCGTGATCGAAAGCCTCGGCCGCCATCCCGAAAAGGACAGCCTTTTCGTCGCCCGGGTGCGGGACGGCATAGGTTCCGCTGTCGTGGTTACAGCCGCCCCGAACCTTTCGGAAGGCGACAGGGTTCCCTACGGCCGACCCGGCGCCGTCCTGGCCGACGGAACGGTTCTCGGGACTAGGGAATTCGGGAGTGTCAGCAGTGATGGAATGCTGCTCTCCGCCGCAGAACTGGGCGTACCTGAAGCTGCGGACGAATTTGGTATCCTCCGCCTTCCCGGAGACTCTCCCGTGGGAGGGGACGTGGTGAAACTTTTTGGTTTTGATGACGCCATCCTCGATCTTTCCATCACGCCGAACCGTGGTGACCTCCTGAGCCTCCTCGGCGTGGCCAGGGAAGTATACGCCCTGTTCCCCGGGACTGAATGGAAGAAAAATCCCGCGGATGTCGCCCCTCCCGAAAAGACTGCTGAATGGCCCGTGCCCTTTGACGGCATTTCCCTTCGGGACGAAGGATGCAGCAAGTACTGCCTCGGCCTGGCGACGGGACTGAAACCCGTCCCGTCACCCCTGAAGGTACGGATAGCCCTGACCTTCCTGGGCATGCGGCCCATTTCCGGCATGGTGGACGCAACCAACATCGCCATGCTTACCCTCGGCCAGCCGACCCACGCCTTCGATGCCGGGCGGCTTGCCGCTCCCGAGATCACTGTCCGCCCGGCGAAACCGGGAGAAGTGATCACGACCCTTGACGGGAAACGGCATGCCCTGGAAAACCTGGATCTCCTCATAACCAGCGCCGGAGAGCCCATAGGCCTCGCCGGTGTCATGGGCGGGGAAAACAGCGATATCCTGCCTGAAACGAGAACGGTGTTCATCGAATCGGCGTCCTTCGACGCCATCCGGGTCAGCAGGACGTCCCGGAGGCTCGGCATCAACTCGGAGGCGGCCTTCCGCTATGCCAGGACGGTGGACTCGAACCTGTCGGAACTGGCCCTGAACTTTATCGCTTCCCTTCTGAAAGAGTG